>JAILJL010000197.1 GCA_024694785.1 Lachnospiraceae bacterium | reverse complement strand
AAAGGCATCTTCTCCTTAGGGATATTTAATGCTACTTTCTTAATTGATTTTGCCCATACGGGTACCATTGCAGCTCCCATAACCGCGCATGTTGCCGGGGATAAATAATTCTCAGGAATATGCATATTATAACCTCCAAGTAATAAAATAAGGGTACAGACTTCCATCAGAAAGTCTGCACCCCTTCATAAAGTGCAATAATCCAAAATAAAACCAAAAATATCAAACGCTATTCTTAGCGCAACACCGAGCTTCATACCCGACATACTGATTATATCGAATATGACCGTATGCGTCAAGGCCTAAACTTAATCGTTCATTGCCTCCGTAAGCTTATCTACTGCTTCTTCGATGAGCTTTTTAAGATTGGTTCCCGCAACACCGATAACGCAGTTATTACAGCTATTCACCGGAATAAAGAATTTCTTTGCATGGCTGCTTCCGACAGCAACTGCCATTTTCTCTGTTATCTCTCCGTACATCGAATTTGCAATTGCTATTCCTATCGGACCGATTATATAATCCGCATCCGTGCTGCAATACACTGCAGAATTCTCACCTGTTGCGGCATGATCCGCACCGCTTTTAAGCATCGCTTCCATCGCAATCGAATTGGTACCTACCCCGATAATCTCAACTTCTATCTCGCGCTTTTTTACCTCTGCAATTATCTTACTTCCGATTCCGCCGCCCTGTGCGTCTATTACCAGTAATTTTTTCATTTAAACCCTGCCTATCTATCCTTCTTAACTCTAAGTACCCGGAGTTTCTCCTTTTGTTCGGGAGTAATCCTATAGCTTTCGATTGCTTTCTGTATCGTCTTATTATGCGTCCACGGATCAAGCTTACATCCTTCAATAAAAGGAAATGTTGCGTCGTACTGTTTTGCAAGTGCTGTCGCGAAATACCAGGCAATCATCATATTAATATAATACGCATCCGACTTCACCTTCGCAACCATCTTCGGATATTTAACATCGAAATCTTCGTCAAGAAAATGCGTCATAAGCATCCCGATTGCGAATCTTACCGTATAAATCTTATCAGATTTAATCCATTTTTCTATATATGGTAAAAGTTCATCCTTACGCTTCTTAAACACCTTCGGTGACATCTGATCGCAGGTTGCCCAGTTATCTACGTACGGAAGGAATTCTTCGAGATATTCGATACAAGTTTCATAATCCTTTATTTCTGATATGATAAATGCATGAAGCTGATTCTCATCGAAGTATGAATGCGGAAGGCTATTAAGAAATGTCTTAAGGTCATCGGATTTAGATACATCCTTAACGAGGGCCTTGGCATATTTTCTAAGTTCAGGGGTACGTATACCAATAAAATAATCCTTATCTACGTTAGGGATGAGCTTGGATTGGAAGTCGCGGTATTCTATGTCTTGTAATTTAAATAACTCTTCTCTTATATGCTCTTTCATATTTCTCTTCTCTCTCACTTCCTACGTACTATATTATACATTTTTAATACTAATACGTATAGCAAAAAATGACTACGGTATAGAATGAAAAAGCACAAAATGACCCGTAGTTAGCGTGCGAGAGGGGGATTTGCTCTCGCCTTCGGCTCGGTCGGCTCGTACCATGTGGTCCACCGGACCACACTCGGTCTCTCCACCGCGTTAGCGGTGTCACCCGCAAGTTCCCCCTCTCACTACTAAAAGAGGCAGGACATAGGTCCTGCCTTTTTTTAGTAGCGAGAGGGGGATTTGAACCCTCGACACCGCGGGTATGAACCGCGTGCTCTAGCCAACTGAGCTATCTCGCCATATTAAGCGGGCCGCTCTCGACCCGCTTTGCTAGTATACCATTATATGACGGCTTACGTCAAGTAAAAAATGTTATTTATTTGAAATATTTTACGCCGGATTCAAATATCTGCATATCCTGGTTTCCGTAGATGTTAATTGCAACATAATCACCGCGTCTCTCGGCGTGTGCCATCTTACCGAATACTCTTCCGTCAGGTGATGTGATTCCTTCAATTGCCATATATGATCCGTTAACGTTCCACTCTTCATCCATAGATGCGTTACCGTTAATATCTACGTACTGTGTTGCAACCTGTCCGTTGGCAATTAACTTATTAAGCCACTCTTTATTGGCTACGAATCTTCCTTCACCATGTGATGCAGGGATTGCATATACTCCGCCAAGCTTTGCATTCTGTAACCAAGGTGACTTATTGGATACAACTTTGGTATATACTATCTTCGAGATATGACGTCCGATTGTATTATATGTAAGTGTCGGCGAATCTTCTGTCTGTGTCGTTACTTCGCCACAAGGCACAAGTCCGAGCTTAATCAACGCCTGGAATCCGTTACAGATACCAAGTACAAGTCCATCACGCTCTTTAATTAACTTATTGATCTCTTCCTTAAGCACTTCATTTCTGAATGCAGTTGCAAAGAACTTAGCCGATCCGTCAGGCTCGTCTCCAGCAGAGAATCCGCCCGGGAACATTACTATCTGCGCATTTGCAATTTCATTCTTATATACTTCTACGGATTCTCTAATGTCCTCTTCTGTCTGATTAAGGAATACCTTCGTTGTAACCGTTGCTCCTGCACGCTCAAATGCCTTGGCAGAATCATATTCGCAGTTCGTACCCGGGAATACAGGTATGAATACATGCGGCTTGGCTACTTTATTCTTACATACATATATATTCTTTTCTTCGTATAACTTAGTCTGAATCGGTTCAATTCCTTCAACTGCCCTCTCCGGGAATACGGAAAGTAACGGCTTTCTCCATGCAGTAATTGCTTCTTCCATAGGAATATTGGCATCCTCATAGAAGAAATCCTGCTCCTCGCAAGTCTCACCCACATGCACAGCCATTCCGGAATCAACTATCTCATCAAGATACTCTCCCGAAACTTCCGCGATTATATTACCATAACCCGGTCCGAATACTGTCTCGCGTGCCACTTCTTCATAGATATCGGCACCGATCTTATTACCGAATCCCATCTTTGATACTGCTGCCGCAATACCATGTCCGTCAAGGGCATACGAAGCTTTAATCTTGCCCTCGCAAACAAGCTTATGGAAGTAATCATATACCTTCATAACCTGCTCATATACAGGCACATCGTACTCATCCTTCTTAATCCTGAATAAAAGCAAAGCATCGCCTGCTTCTTTAAGTTCAGGGCTTACGATATCTCCTTCTTTTGCAACGTCTACCGCAAATGAAATCAAAGTCGGCGGTACATCTATATCGTTAAAAGTTCCGGACATAGAGTCCTTTCCTCCGATTGAAGGAAGCTTATATCCAATCTGCGCGTCATATGCACCAAGAAGCGCAGATACAGGCTCCGAATATCTTTCCGGCTCACCTGTCATTCGCTTAAAGTACTCCTGGAAAGAGAATCGTATCTTCTTATAGTCACCACCCGTTGCAACAATCTTCGCGATGGAATCCGTTACAGAATAGATTGCTCCATGATAAGGGCTCCATGATGAGATATATGGATTAAATCCGTAGCTCATCATTGTAACTGTATCCGTCTTACCCTTAAGAAGCGGAAGATGGGCAACCATTGCCTGTGTCTCTGTCAGCTGATACTTACCGCCATATGGCATAAGTTCGGTTCCGGCACCTATAGATGAATCGAATCGCTCAACAAGACCCTTCTGGGAACACTCATTTAAATCAGACAATGTCTTAAGCCAAAGCTCTTTTACATCACCCTTATAATCTACTTTAAAGTAATTCTTCTTCTCGTCAGGCATAAGGATCTTAACGTCCGTCTCCTGATGAGCACCATTGGTATCAAGAAAAGCTCTTGATAAGTTAACTATCTCCTTGCCTCTCCAGTTAAGTACAAGACGTGGCTCCTTTGTTACCTCGGCAACTATTGTAGCTTCAAGGTTCTCTTCTGCAGCATACTTTAAGAAAGCATCCACGTCTTTCGGATCTACAACCACTGCCATACGTTCCTGCGATTCGGAAATTGCAAGCTCAGTACCGTCAAGGCCCGCATACTTCTTCGGAACCTTATCAAGATTGATATTAAGTCCGTCCGCAAGTTCACCTATAGCAACAGATACACCGCCTGCACCGAAATCATTACATTTCTTAATCAAAGAAGCTACTTCTTCTCTTCTGAATAATCTCTGGATCTTACGCTCTGTAGGTGCATTACCCTTCTGAACTTCTGCTCCGCACGTAGTAATTGATTCTGTCGTATGTACCTTAGATGAACCGGTTGCACCACCGCAACCGTCACGTCCCGTCTTGCCTCCAAGTAATATGATTACATCTCCCGGGTCTGACGTAAGACGCTTAACGCATCTTCTGGGTGAAGCGCCCATTACAGCGCCTACTTCCATACGCTTTGCAACGTAATTCGGATGATAAATCTCTTTAACATAACCTGTTGCAAGACCTATCTGGTTACCATATGAACTGTATCCTGCTGCCGCGGAGGTTACTATCTTTCTCTGCGGAAGCTTTCCTTCCAATGTATCACGAACCGGTACCGTAGGATCTGCGGCACCTGTTATTCTCATTGCCTGATATACGTATGAACGTCCCGACAACGGATCACGAATCGCACCGCCAAGACACGTTGCGGCACCACCGAAAGGTTCGATTTCAGTCGGGTGGTTATGTGTCTCATTCTTAAATGAAACAAGCCACTCCTCCTCCTTACCATCAACCTTAACAGGCACAACAATTGAGCAGGCATTAATCTCATCCGACTCTTCCTGATCCTGTAAGAATCCGTCCTTCTTTAACTTCTTCATAGCCATAAGCGCGATATCCATAAGACAGATATACTTATCGTCTCTACCCTTATACATATCACTCATGGTCTTCTTATAATTCTCGAAGCTCTCTTTTATAGGCTTATTGTAGAAACCCTCTTCAAAATCAATATTCTTTAATTCGGTGGAAAATGTCGTATGACGGCAATGATCCGACCAATATGTATCAAGAACGCGAATCTCTGTCATTGACGGATCGCGCTTTTCTTCATTCTTGAAGTAATTCTGTATATGTAAGAAATCCTTGTAGGTCATGGCAAGGGACAAAGAATCATATAATTCCTTCAATTCCTTATCTGCCATATCCTTAAAGCCCTCGAAGATATGTACATCGGCAGGCTCATCATAATGGGTTATGAGTGTATCCGGCTTATCAAGAGAAGTCTCTCTGCTGTCCACCGGGTTAATACAATGTGCTTTAATAGCTGCCTTCATCTTGTCATCAAGAGAGCCATATACCATATAAGTAACTGCTGTCTTAATTACAGGATTCTCCTTCTCGTTAAGGAACTTGATACACTGTTCCGCAGAATCCGCTCTTTGATCGTACTGTCCCGGAAGATATTCAACCGAGAAACAAAAAGCATCTTTTGTATCGAGCTTTTCTTCAATGACATCATCTACAGGCGGCTCGGAAAATACCGTCTTTAGCGCTCTATTATAGGTCTCATCGCTTATATTCTCCACATCATAGCGAATAAGGACACGCACGCGATCAACAGAACTTATATTAAGATAATTCTTAATCTCCGATATAAGCTCGCGTGCCGCAACTGCGTACTCA
>JAILJL010000183.1 GCA_024694785.1 Lachnospiraceae bacterium | reverse complement strand
TCATTATGGGAAGCCTATATACGCAGCTGTTTGCATGGGTTATTCAGGAAAAGTGCCAGTACATGGCTACGTTATTGTGGTCTATGGAGTATGAGCTTACGAATAGTACATCTTTTATGGAGGAAGCGACCGGAGAAGGTGAATATTCTGAGCTTGAAATCTCACCGCGATCATTTTGCTTCGAATTTGATTCGGGTTTGGAAGAAGTTGTAGAAACCTCTCTACCTGATAGTATAAGTGCTGACAAAGTATGCGAGGTAATGAGAGAAACTGCAAGTAGGATAGATGATAGTTTTGGACATGAGTTTAAAGATCATGTCGAAGGATTGATTTCTTTAATTGATAAGTTATGTGATGTTGAAATTGCGGTATCTCAAGATGAAAAATACTGCAAAACAATTCAAGACAACAGGCTTAGATTATTTGCTACGGAACTGTTACATATCGAGTATTGGATTAATGTAAATAAAGAAATGTTCAAACAAGAAGATTGATCATCCGAGAAAGATATATTGATGGAGATAATGTAGTATGACAAATACACGAGTTTGCTTGAGACAATTTAATATTGATGATGCAGGATTACTGAGAGCAAATCAGATGCCGGATGCTACGATTGAGGAAGTTAAGGAAATAATAGAATCGTGGAAATCGAAGACTTATCAAGGAAAGTATTTTGAAATGTTTGCACTAACTGTAAACGATACCGTGGTCGGAAGCATATCATTGTATGGACGCGCGGATAAAATTGCATCAATAGGTGCAGAAATTTTTCCGGATGAGCGAGGCAAAGGGTATGCTGCGGAAGGGTTAAAGCTTGTAATGGAAAAAGCGAAAGGAATGGGATACTTGTTGGCGCAAGACCAGGTTAGAGCGGATAATGCAGCAAGCATTGCATTACATGAAAAGCTCGGATTCGAAACGGACGGATATGTATATAAGAATGCAAAGGGAAGAGATGTGTTAATCTATTCTAAGTGCTTGATTGTAAAAAATACAAAATGAAGGAAGCAAAGGGCTTATAAAATGGAAGGCATGAAAACTGTATTTGAAACAGAGAATATCAAGTTTGTTGAACTTAATGAGCTATTTATACCGGATTATCTTAAAAGCGTAAAAGAAGATAATGTCGCAAGCCTATTGGGCATATCGGAGGAAGAGGCTGAGGAAGACGAAATATACTGGATTCGTATGAATATCGAGAAAAAATCGCCTGTATTCCCAATGATTGAGAAAAAGACTGGTGAGTTTATTGGTAGTATTGAGCTTATGGATGTTCATGATTCGGAAGGTGAGATAAGTATTACAATAATAGAGAATATGAGAGACAAGGGTTATGGAAGCGAAGCCGTATCTGCGATTGTCGAATATGGAATGAAGGAGCTTAAATTAAATAGGATTATATTAAGTGTGTCTCGGGATAACCTAAGAGCAATTCATGTGTATGAAAAGTGCGGATTCCGTGAGTATGGGCGTACAGATGAAGATATATTGATGGAGATAATGAGGTGAAAATATGTATAGAACGGAAGACAGGTATATAGAGGAAGAAAGTATTGAAAATGAACAGTTAAGAGAGTTTCTTGATGTATGCTTTAGTTATGCGGACACTTTTTCGCTTACCAAGGGGTATTTTGTGGATGCAGAAACTGAGAAAATGTTGGATAGACTAAAACCATACTTGATAAAAGATATTAAGACTACACATTGGTTTTCTTATTATGTTCTGCCGGATAATAAAAAACATGTCCACATTTTTAGGGTTTGTTCCGAATCGCGTGAAATAGTAACTGAATTGTATAAGTCGTTGTTTTTTGGAATGGGAGAGGGGCCACTTGAGGATATATGTTTCTTCAAGGATAAGAAGCTTTTCATAGGTACTGTATCTCATGAAAGCATTTGCTTCCTTTATCCAATTAATGATGAGATGGCCTTGGCTTTTAAGGGGATTTGTGATTGGGAAGAGGTAGATGATATTTCGGCGGAGCAGATTGTATATGATTAAGATCTGATATATGCGCGAGACGGGAGCTAAGGAAACATCTCGACTCCTTGCAGTCGTCGAGATAGGTCGTCCCGTCTCGATTCGAAGTTTTAAGAACAATAAAGGGTATCCCTTATGGGATACCCTTTATTATTCTTAAGCGCGAGACGGGACTCGAACCCGCGACCCCGACCTTGGCAAGGTCGTACTCCACCAACTGAGCCACTCGCGCATATTCACTTCGTTGCGTCAGCAACATTAATGATTATAAGGTATGGAGTATGTTATGTCAAGTAAAAATTGCAAAAAAATATAGAAATTTTTCGTTCGGAAAATAGAACTTATTCTAACAGATTTTTAATTGAAAGTTATAGGCCTATTATGTAAAATAAGGTGTAGGTTTTTTACGGGGTATCCCGATGAAAAGTTGATTGGAGAATTAAGATTATGAGTCTTGCTGATGACATTTTCAAAGCGATGTGTCGCGACATTATTGATAACGGCACCAATACGATGGGTGAGAAAGTTCGTCCGAAGTGGCCTGACGGTGAACTTGCTTATACGGTTAAGAAGTTCGGCGTTGTGAATAGATATGATCTTCGTAAAGAATTCCCGGCATTAACGCTTCGTAAGACCGCCATCAAGCTTGCAACCGATGAGGTCTTATGGATATGGCAGAAGAAGTCCAATAATACCAATGACTTAAAGTCACATATCTGGGATGAATGGGCGGATCCTGATGGTTCTATCGGTAAGGCATACGGATACCAGCTCGGTGTTAAGCATGTGTATAAGGAAGGCATGATGGATCAGGTTGATCGCGTCCTTTATGACCTTAAGAATAATCCATACAGCAGAAGAATCATGACCAATATATATGTGCATCAGGATCTTCACGAGATGAATCTCTATCCTTGTGCCTATTCAATGACTTTTAATGTGACCAAGGAAAAGGACAGTGACAAGCTTGTTCTTAACGGAATATTAAATCAGCGTTCCCAGGACGTACTTGCGGCAAATAACTGGAATGTATGTCAGTATTCGATGCTTCTTATGATGATAGCGCAGAGTGTTGGTATGATTCCGGGTGAGCTGGTGCATGTAATAGCGGATGCGCACATATACGACAGGCACATTCCGCTTGTGGAAGAGCTTATTACGAGGCCGGAATTCCCGGCGCCGCGCGTTACGCTTAATCCTGATGTCAAGAACTTTTATGACTTCACAACGGATGACATTAAGATTGAAGGTTACGAAGCGGGGCCGCAGATCAAGGATATACCGATTGCGATTTAAGTGCTTTTATTCAAGGACAAAGGGTGATATATATGAATATAATTGTTGCGGTTGATAAGAACTGGGGAATCGGATATGAGAATAAGCTTCTTACCTCAATTCCCGAGGATATGAAATTTTTCCGTGAGACCACGACCGGTAAGGTTGTGGTTATGGGAAGGAAGACATTGGAGAGTTTTCCTAACGGATTGCCGTTAAAAAACAGAACCAATATAGTTCTGACAAGAAGCAAGGATTATGATGGTCATGGCGCAATTATAGTTCATGACGAATACGAGCTTATGAAAGAGCTTAAGAAGTATAATTCCGATGATGTCTATGTAATCGGAGGACAGAGCATATATGAGATGCTTCTTGACAAGTGCGATGTGGCGCATGTGACCAAGATTAATTATGCGTATAGAGCGGATGCTTATTTCCCGAATCTCGATGAGCGTGATGATTGGGAGATTACGGGAATGAGTGATGAGAAGACATACTTCGACCAGGAGTATTATTTCTATAGATATGAGAGAGTGTAAGTAATGAATAAAGCTTTAATATTTGATGTGGATGGAACCTTGTGGGACGCGGTATCTGTTATAACAGATTCATGGAATCATACCGCAAGTAAATATCCGGAGATTACAACGACGATTGCGCCAACCGAGATGAGTAAGTTCATGGGGCAGCCGATGAGTGCTTTTGTGAAACTTTTTCCGACCATTGACGAGGAAAAAGCGCTGGAAGTTCTGGAAAAGTGCTGTACGGAAGAGATTGATTATCTTTATGATCATCCGGGGCGCCTATATGATGGCATGAAAGAGACGATTATTGCTCTTTCCAAGGAGTATGACTTATATATAGTAAGTAATTGCCAGAAAGGTTATATCGAGGCGCTTCTTGCGACACAAGGTTTGGCGGAATACTTTAAGGATTTCGAGAACTTCGGAAGAACCGGTAAGCTTAAGGATGAGAATATAAGAATCCTTATGGAGCGTTGCGATATCAAAAAAGCCATATATATAGGGGATACGGCAACCGATATGGAGTCCG
>JAILJL010000157.1 GCA_024694785.1 Lachnospiraceae bacterium | reverse complement strand
ATATACTGAAAAAGTGCTTGGCACGACCGGATATCTCCGCTTCAATGCCCGCGCGTCTTATATGTTCACTTACTTCCTTGACAAGCAAGTCAATGAACTCCTCTCTTGTCGCTTTTCGCATCTGAACCTTCTCCACAAGGTCGCAATACACTTCCGGCTGCAGATACTTAAGGGAAAGATCATCAAGTTCCACCTTAATCTTGCTGATACCGAGACGCTCTGCTATAGGCGCATATATATCCATGGTCTCACGCGCTTTTTCCTTCTGCTTCTCAGGCTTCATGTACTTAAGGGTACGCATATTGTGAAGCCTGTCGGCAAGCTTAATGATTATAACCCTTATATCCTTAGCCATTGCAAGAAACATCTTGCGAAGTGTCTCTGCCTGTGCCTCTATCTTGTCCTGTTCATAGTTTAACTGAGTAAGTTTGGTAACACCATCAACAAGAAGCGTAACTTCTTCACCGAAAATTGCAGTCAGTTCTTCTTTTGTCATAGGCGTATCCTCTATGACGTCATGCAAAAGCGCAGCAATAATGGTCTCCTTGTCCATCTCGAGATCGGCAAGGATAATTGCCACTGCTACAGGGTGATTAATATAAGGTTCGCCTGACTTTCTCTTCTGATCGTTATGCATTTCTTTCGCCACTTCATATGCCTTAACAATCATAGTCGTATCGTCTGACGGATGATACTTCTTAATGGTATCAAGAAGCTCCGCAAAAAGCGCATCCGGATCCGCAAAGTCTTCCGTCTTCTTAATCGATCCGAGCTCTTTCTCCATAGCTTCTCCTATTTTTTCCAAACGCTCATTTGTAACCATTTAATGCACTACTCCAAATAACAAAAATCACCATGACATAGGAAAATCCTATGACATCGTATCATATCATTATACTAAATTCCTTGATTAAATGCAATTTTATATCGCTTCATTGTACGATTTCTGTCCGTAATTGTCCTGTCATATACAAAGCCCAGCTTCTCGGCTATATGCTGCGATATTTCATTATCTGTCCTTATGATTACGTATACTTCCGGCAGATTAAGTGTATCCCGGGCATATTCAAGGATTGCCCTACATCCCTCCATACAATATCCCTTTCTAAGATAGGCCGCATCAATGATATATCCCATATCAACGCCTCTTACATTATCCTCGTATGTCTTTGGTTCGAGCCCCATTCTTCCTATAATCTCATGGGTAATCTTGTCTTCCGCAATCCAGATTCCGAACTCATACATGTTATACACGTAATGCCTGTACTTCGTAACATAGTTCTTTTCATCTTCGATGTCCTCACACAGCGGTTCTATATACCGCTTAATATGTTCACTTTCGTACATCTTGTATAATGCCGGGACATCTTCTTCCGTCTCTTCCCTTATAATCATTCTGTCAGTCTCAATAATATTCCACGGGATATCCTTAAGCCTTCGGTAGGACTTATCTATATAATCGCAATCCATATCCGCGTAATCATCCAATACGAATTCAAATCCCTCATAAGCATCCAGCGCACCTTTCAGACACGGTAACGCTGCTATTCCAAGGGCACAGGCATATTTTAATATCTCTTCCGAATACGACATGATCATGCCCGTATCGATTATCTCCCTGTCATTCTTAATATAATCTCTGAATGAATCAAGCTGTTCCGGAACAATAATAACGTTAAAAGAAGCTTGCATATCCTTCTTGAAGTTCTGCGCTTTTTCACCGATCATCATATCTTCTGTCAAGTATAGATTCTTAAGATAATACATGCAATCGCTCCTTTCCGCCTTTATATAAAGCAAGAGCCTTGTTAATTACAAGGCTCCATAACTTCCAATAAACCGATGGTTCTTTAATACTCTTCAAGATCAGGTAACTTCTCAGGTTCCGGATAATCTACGTCGAATGTATCGACTGTAATTGTCTTGATAACCTGCGGGGTTACAGGTCTGTCATTGCTGTTCGTATCTGTTGTTGCAATTTCATTAACGACCTCTATACCCTCAGTAACCTTACCGAATGCTGCATATGCGCCATCGAGATGCGGTGCCGCATGATGCATTATAAAGAACTGGCTTCCCGCTGAATCAGGATGCATCGCTCTCGCCATGGAGATAACTCCGGGCTCATGCTTCAAGTCGTTCTTGAAGCCGTTCTGCGAGAATTCTCCCTTGATGGCATATCCCGGACCACCCATTCCGGTTCCGTCCGGGCATCCTCCCTGAATCATAAAGCCTTCAATTACACGATGGAATATAAGACCATCATAAAAGTTCTTATTGGCAAGGCTTACAAAATTATTAACCGTATTCGGTGCGATTTCCGGATACAATTCAACTTTGATAACTTTGCCTGTCTCCATTGTAATAGTTACAACAGGATTCTTTGCTGCCATTCCATTTTCTCCTTTACACATAACCTTTAATTAATTATAAGACCGAGCAATCCATACGAAATAATACACATAAGCACGCATGCGATTATTACTCCGCATAACTCTGCCACAATCGATTTCTTGAAATCAACTTCAAGCAATGACGCAACGAGGGAACCCGTCCATGCACCGGTTCCCGGAAGCGGTATTCCGACAAAAAGCATAAGACCTACGAATTCCGCATTCTTGACTTTACCGCTCTTTTTCATTGCCCGATTTTCAAGATAAGTCACAAATCTGCCGGTCAATTTAAAGCGTTTAAGGAAAGCAAAAAGCTTCTTAATAAACAATAGTAAAAATGGTATCGGCAGTACATTACCCGCAACACATATCGGTATTGCGGTCCACATCGGCACCTGCAAAAGCGAAGCCGCAAGTAACCCGCCTCTTAATTCAAGTATAGGCATCAACGATATTATAAAGACCACAACTTCTCTTGATACATAAGGCGACAGGTTAACAGTAAACCAGGTTACCAAACTCTCCATCTTCAAGGTACCTTTCGTAAATTATAAATTATATTCTTTTGCAAGAAGCGCAAACTTCTCCATTGAACGCTCAATCTTATCGGTTGCCACACAGTAAGAGATTCTTACGTATCCCGGGCATCCGAATGAAGAACCGTTAACCAGCATAAGATTATATTTCTTTGCTGTCTCACAGAAAGCCACATCATCTGCGATAGGGCTCTTTAAGAACAGATAAAAAGCTCCTTCCGGCTTAGTACATGTAAATCCGCACTTTGTAAGACCATCAAGTAAAATCTGACGGTTATGTGCATAATATGTAATATCGGACTGCTCTTCAAGGCACTCTTTAACCGCCATCTGCATAAGTGCAGGCGCATTAACGAATCCGAGAATTCTTGTAGCTGTCTTGATTGCAAGTGCTACATGCTGCCAGTCCTTCATTATCTTAGGCACTGCAATATAACCGATTCTTTCACCCGGAAGTGAAAGTGACTTACTAAATGAATAGCATACGAAAGTATTCTCATAATACTTCGATATGAAATAATGCTTAGCTCCATCATAAAGAAGCTCTCTATACGGTTCATCCGAGATAAGATATATCTCATGACCATACTCATTCTGCTTTTCTCTTAATACTTCCGCGAGACCCTTAATGGACTCTTCACTATATACAACACCTGAAGGATTATTCGGCGTATTGATAAGTACGGCCTTTGTCTTAGGTGTAATTGTCTTCTTTAATGCGTCAAGATTCGGCTGGAAAGTAGGGAAATTAGGTTCAATCTTAACGAGCTTTCCATAGAAGTTGTTAACATAATTATCATACTCTGAGAAGTAAGGTGCAAATACTATAACTTCGTCTTCAGGATCAAGAACTGCCTTAAGTACGGTGTTAATGGCTCCACCGGCACCTACTGTCATAATAATTGACATTGCTTCAAAGTCAGTACCGAATCTCTTATTAAGATTCTCTGCAACCGCAGCTCTTACATCCATGATACCGGCATTATCGGTATACCCGTGGAGCTTTAACGGATCCATTGTCTGCTCTAACTTAACGATTGTCTCGTCAAATTTCTTAGGCGCAGGAGTTGCCGGATTACCTAACGAAAAATCAAATACGTTCTCGTAACCTATCTCTTTACCGAGATTAATACCATATTCAAAGATTTCACGAATAGCAGAACGGTTATTGACTGCTTTTTCCATCTGTTTTGATAACATTTTGTGTACCCCCAATTTTGTTATTATATACGGAATTGACCGTTTAACCCTACGAACCCATTATAACACTTATAGGTAAATAAGGATATAATTAATTCTAATCATCACCATAACCTGATGATTCGCTTCCCGAAGAGGCGTCGCCTTTACTCTCCGTTCCCGCAAGCTCATATACGATTACAGGCATACCCGAATACGCAAATTCATATATCTGCTTTGCAGCGCTGTACGGAAGATTAACACAACCATGGGAACCCGAGGCCTTATAGATGGTTCCCCCGAATTGCTTCCTCCATGTAGCATCATGAAGTCCTATTCCTCCGTCAAAAGGCATCCAGAAATATACGAACGAGGCATAACCCTGTCCTCTTAATGTGGTGTTTTTCTGCTTATAGTTAATCGTGAACATACCCACTCTCGTAGTGGTACCACGACGCACGGAACCCGTTACGCAATCAGTCTCATACACCTTGATTCCCTTAAGATATACAAATACATGCTGAGCTGTCAGATTAACTTCTATGTAACTGTTACCATACTGATATTTACCGGCAGAATAAGCTCTTCTCGAGAAGATCGGTTCACGCTGCTCACTGGTCTTATTGCTGAGCGCCGCCATAATTGCCTCTTTCTCTGCCGTCACATCAACCTTAAATCCAATCACACTGTTCTTAACCGATATATCCTTGCCATACGAGGTGTGAAATGTCTGATTATTCTTATATGTATCATACGTCTTCTGTATAAGCGAGACAAACTTATCGATCTCTGACTCTTTGATAACAGGATGTCCTTCCTCATCCAACACAAGCCAGCCCTTATTATCAAGCTTGATAAACTTTGAAACAACATCGGAATCAAGACTTAGCATCTTACCGCCGGAGGCATATTCAATATCGACCGTAAGATAATCATTTGCTTCCGCAAAAGCATTAAACAAAGCCTCGTCTCCGCTCATGACCGAAGGATTGACATAACACTCAAGTTTATCGAGATCGATTTCCTTCTTAAGTGCGAGTACGGAATCACGTATAATCTCTTTTGCCTTCTCCCGGTCAAGCTTATTACCCATAACTTCATCAACAATCTCATACATACCGCCTTTATACTCTATATGAGCATCGACAGGCTCTATCTCATTTATCTTTTTGAAGCATTCCAGATTATCGACCATCAAATCATAATTCGCTTCATCGATGCTTATCGGCACGTCATCTAACATCGTCTTCTTAAAGAAGCTTAGGATAAAAGCATATCCGTGCTGGTCATCAAGGGCTTCTCTAAGTGAATTACCGTAATCCGGCTTAAGTCCTATAGCCTTACCGTCAATATATTCAACCTTCTTATCCCGCAAGACAAGCGCAAGAGAATAATTACCTATTCTCCGCAGGTATCTCTCCTCTATCTCCTCCGGTGTCTTGCAGGAAATATCCTCATATCCTATATATGTATTAGGAAAATAATGGAACTCAAAGTAGACCGACGCAAATATAAATGTGCCGGCAACAGTAAGCAAGAACAGTATACTTAATATTGTTATCGCTTTTCTTGTCTTTCTACCCGATGACATGACTCTCTCTCCTCGACATAATAATACAAGATATATTATAAATTGTGACAGGATTTTTTCAACTTAAATGTTGCAAATATAAGTGTAAAATTTCGTATATTGATTAAACCAAACAGGTAGTGATATAATAACCTAAGTATCGCAACGGGGAGAGTTTTGTTTTAATGCGCAATTTCAAAGAGACCTTCAAGGATTTATTCATAAAATATCGACATGGCTTGTGCTTTTTATATGCACTTATCTATTTTCCGTGGTTTTCTCTTATAGAGAAGCATGTAACCTGGCATTTCCATATTGTGCATATGCCTTTTGACGATATGATTCCTTTCATTGAATTTTTCATAATACCATACCTTTTCTGGTTCCCTTATGTGGCAATACCGCTTGTGTACTTTTTTCTCACAGATAAGGATACCTTTCTTAAGTCATGCAGATTTTTATTTACCGGCATGACTCTTTTCCTTATAATATCCACAATCTACCCTAATGGTGCTTACCTTAGACCAATAGTTTTTCCGCGGAACAACATATTTACAACACTTGTTCAGATTCTCTACAAGATAGATACTCCTACCAACCTTTTTCCGAGTATTCATGTCTATAATGCGCTCGGAACCCATCTTTCCATTTGCTACAGCAGAAAATTCGGAAATTCCAAGCCTTTCAAAGCAGGTTCTTTAATAATTGCCGTTCTTATAACACTTTCAACCATGTTTATAAAACAGCATTCCGTCTTCGACGTAATAACCGCAACCGGAATGGTTGTCTTATTCTGGTTTATCTTCTACATTAAAAACTGCAGTATTCTGCATATTTTCAGACACCGTCATAATTATTAACTCACTATTTATACTTTCTTTACATTTGTTAATATTCTTAATTATTATTTAATGCTTTGTTTCCTTGCATTCACATTTTCCATAAGCTATTCTAATAATAGGCATAACGAAAAATAAATTGCT
>JAILJL010000128.1 GCA_024694785.1 Lachnospiraceae bacterium | reverse complement strand
TGATAAGTATAATGTCAGTCCTGATAGCAATAATAATGTTTGTGACCGGAATGGGGTTTTTGGGTGCGCCTATTACAATTCTTTCCGGTGTTATCGCAGATCTCATCGCGAGATCGGGGGGATATAAGAGCTTTAAGATGACGGTTATAAGCTACAGCTTTTTCTGTATCTGGGTGTGCGCAAATTATATTCCGGTTGTCGTAACAGCAGATTCATACAGACAGGATTTAACAGATGCAGGTTTTTCCGCGCAGTACAGCGAAAGTCTGTTCAGAGCAATTAATTATAAGACAATAGGAATACTTGTTCTTCTTTGTTTTGTATTCGGTATGCTTGGTGCATATATGGGAAAAATGGTTGTAAGAAAGCATTTTGAGAAGGCGGGAATCGTATAATGAGAGTAAGGCTTGATCCAAGAACAAAGCTTTATATGATTTTTGTCGTTTCTCTGCTTGTAATGCTGAGCGCAACAACACTTTTTTTGTGGATCGTCAGGATTATTATAACCTTAATTCCGATTTCTTTACTTGCAGCGGAAAAAAGATATGCCAGTGCATTTTTATTTTCCATGGCATATGTACTCGCACTTGTTATGACATTTTGCCTCATAACAGATGAATCGTCCGGCTTTTTTAAGAGCTTTTTGACGGGGTATAGCGGAATTGTCGTTCAGTTCATGCCTGCATTGATAACTGCCTGGTATGTCGTAAGAACGACTAAGATAGGCGAATTTATATCTGCAATGCAGAAAATGCATGTTCCGGATGGAATAACGATATCGCTTGCGGTGGTAATGAGATTCTTTCCAACGATAAAGGAAGAATATTCATTCATTTGCGATGCAATGAAGATGAGGGGACTTGTACTGGGCGGCGGAAGCATAATCAGAATGGTTGAGTACAGAATGATACCTTTGCTTTTTTCATGTGTCAACATAGGAGACGAACTTTCCGCTGCTGCGATTACAAGAGGTCTTGGTGGCAAAGTAAAGAGAACCAGCGCGGAAACACTGCGCTTTTCCGTATTTGACCGGATTCTGGTTGTGTGCTTTTCTGCGCTGGTGTTTGTCTTTATATATGCAAAGTATTTTAAAGTGTGAGGCGTAGTGTGGAAGATATAATTAAGATAGAGCGTGTAAGCTTTAAATATAAAGGGTCCGGTGCTAAATTGCTGGATGATGTGAGTCTTAATGTGAAAAAGGGCGAAACCATTCTTCTGACAGGCGAGTCGGGATCAGGCAAGACAACTTTAATAAGATTAATAAATGGCCTTATACCTCATTATTATGCCGGGGAGTTAGAGGGCAAGGTTACAGTGGACGGGCGTGATATAGCGAAAACTGAACTATATGAGCTTGCAGGGGTCGTTGGAACCGTGTTTCAGAATCCGAGAAGTCAATTCTTCTCGGTTGATACGGATGGAGAGATTGTATTTGGCGCGGAGAATATCGGGCTTGAGCCCTCAGAGATCATAAGAAGAAAAAATGCGGTTATTAAAGATATGCATATAGAGAAGCTTATGGACAGAAGCTTATTTGAGTTGTCCGGCGGTGAGAAGCAGTTAATTGCGTGCGCTTCGGTATCAGCGCTTTTACCCGGAATCATACTACTTGATGAGCCTTCATCAAACCTTGATCTTGTGGCGATAGAGAAGCTTCGTAAGCAGATAGAACTATGGAAAAGTCGGGGGATAACCATTATTATATCCGAGCATCGCCTGTGGTATCTTAGGGACCTGATTGACAGAGTGATTCTTATGAAGAGAGGAGCACTTAATTATACCTGGACCGGAGATGAATTCTTTGATAAAAGCGATTCCGAGATAAGAGAATTAAGACTTCGACCATTATCTGTAAGGAATTACTTTGATGAGGTTATTGCAGATAAAAGTTCCGGGCTTTCAGCTGATGTACACGGAATTAAAGAGAGGGTTGTATTAAGGGATTTCTATTTCTCGTACAAAAAGAAGCCGCATTTAATCTTTAGGCGACACTTCACTGAAAAAGACGAGTGCCTGTCACTTAATATCAGCAGACTTATCTTGCCTAAAGGGGCGGTAATTGGTGTTATAGGTAAAAACGGAACCGGCAAATCGACTTTTTTACGATGCGTATGCGGGCTTGAAAATGGCTGTAAAGGAGTTATCGAGTGTGACGATATCGTATATAAGGGCAGAGAAAGGCTTGATTTAAGTTACATGGTAATGCAGGATGTGAACCATCAGCTTTTTACCGACAGCGTTACCGAAGAGGTTCTTCTTTCAATGAAGGTAAAGGATAGAGCTTTCTGCATAAGTTTACTTGATAGGCTTGGAATATTAAAGTGCAAGGACAAGCATCCGATGGCTTTATCGGGTGGTCAGAAGCAAAGAGTGGCTATTGCTTCGGCAATTGCGGCAAATGCGAAGCTGATGCTGTTTGACGAGCCGACATCGGGACTCGATTACCTTCATATGCAAAGAGTCGGAGAGCTTTTAAAAAAGCTGGCAGATTTTGGTAATACGATACTTGTTGCAACGCATGATCCCGAGTTCATCGATATGTGCTGTGATTATGTTCTGTGTATTGATAATGGAACGGTCAGTTATATGAAGAGAGTGAATGAATAATAATGGCTTTGGATGTGGCACCGGATAAAAGTATTTTAAGTGACTTTTACAATATCTTTGATTGTGATAGAATATCCATAATTCATGTAATCTTTCTTGATTTACATAGTTTTATAAAATGGAAGGAAAAGCAAGATGGATAAGTCAAAAGCTATATTCGGTAATGAGATGAGTAATAAGGTGGTTAAGAAGGCTGTCGCGTCTAAGAATAAATTCATTCGTAAGTACGGTGACGATACGGAGAAATCATATCCTACATATATCGAAGAGAATCCGTATATCGGTAAGAGCCTCGGCGTAATGAACGTACTTGTGGGTGATCTTGATAAAAACGCTCACTTTGATAGATCAAAACACCCGGATGGATTACCGGAAGCTACTTGGGATACAGAGAAGGGAATTATAGTAGGAAATATCCGCATGGGATTCGGTCATTACAGAATATCAATGGCGATTGCATCCGCTGCTCATCATATGGGATATACGCCTTACTGGATGGACCTTAATTCATACGGCAAGACAACCTGTACCAAGGTTATCGGTGCACAGAATGACTTATATTCCATGGGTTCGAGATTATCGAAGTATAAGCTTTTTAATAAGTTTATCTGGGAACCGCTTAATTACGAAGGATTCAGAGCGCTTTCTTACAATGCTTCGGACCAGAAGAATGCAGAGCTTATGGCACCTGTATATAAGAATGTGCCTAAGGATATCCCGGTTGTGGGTACGCATGTATGGCCTGCACAGGCAGCAATTCATGCCGGAATGAAGTATGTCGTTAACGCAATTCCGGATAACTGGCCGATGGCGTTACATTTATCGGAAGGCAGCATCCATACAATCCAGTGTCAGAATGCATATATGGGATATAAGATTCTTAACGGCATGGAGAAGGATAAGGTCCTTAAACCTATGCCTGAAGGAAGTCTCTATTATACAGGTCATTACATCGACCATGAGCTTGTAGCCAATATAGAAGAAGACTGCAAGAAGAGAATGGAGCGAAAGAATTCCGGCAAGCCAATGAGATTCTTACTTACAATAGGCGGAGCCGGTGCGCAGAAGGAGATATTTGCAGAAATTATTAAGTATCTTCTTCCTAAGATTAAAGCTAATAAGGCAGTTCTTTACGTAAATGTCGGTGATTATAAGAATGTCTGGGATGAGCTTATGAAAGAAATCCCTGAGATGAATGTTGTGTCAACCGAGCACTTTGATGATTTCGTAGAGACAACGTCATTCGCGGAAAAAGCTCTTAATGAGGATGTAACCGGAATCCATGGATTCTGGCATAAGAATATATTTGAAGCTGTGTATGCGACTAATCTTTTAATGAGAAGCGCTGACGTGCTTGTTACTAAGCCAAGTGAATTGGCCTTTTATCCGATTCCGAAGCTCTTCATTAAGAGAGTAGGAAAGCATGAGATGTGGGGTGCAATCCACTCTGCAGAAATGGGTGACGGAACGCTCGAGTGCCGTGATATTCCGCATACATTGCAGATGATAGATTTATTTATGGATAGTGACTTGTTAAAGGATATGTGCGATTCCATTATCCGCAATAAGGGTATTGGCTTATATGACGGAGCGTATAAGGTCGTAGAGCTTGCAATGGCAAAGAAGAATATATAATAATGTTGGCCCGGCCTTATGACTGGGCTTTTGTTACAGGAGGAAAAAGTTAATGGAGCGACAGTACACAAGACTTGATGAAGCGAGAAATCTAATTGATCCTTTAATTAAGGGGATTACAGACGAAGAAGATAAGCGTGGCGCTTATGTTCATTTATATGGTACGGGATTATGTGCGGCGATTCTTGCACTGAAGCGTGGATATGACAGAAAGATGTACTTGATAAGCTTACACAGTTTACGGATGAAGAAAAAGAAATGATGTATCAGGCAGTCTATAATCATAGCGATAAACATGTTAAGGGAAGCGTATTGGATGAGATTATAAAGGATGCGGATTGCGCGCATCATGCATTGCGTAATCCTATGGAAGACTTTTTCTGGGATAGAGAACGTATACAGCAGGTAGTACAGGAAATGATTAATTAGAAGGTGAGAAAATGATTAAAGGAATACATCACATTTCATTGAAGTGCAATAAAGAAGAAGCTGATAAGGTTAAAGAGTTCTATGTGGACATTCTTGGCTTAAAGCTTGTAAGAGCCTGGAAAGACGGAATGATGATTGATACGGGTAACGGTCTTATAGAGATCTTTACGACAGGCGGAGGCATTAAGGAGACGGGAGCTGTCTGCCACTTTGCTCTTGAAACAGATGACGGCGATATTCCTTGATGGGAGAGAATATACGGAGGTTAAGGAAGACAGATATACGAACTTCTCATATCCAAGATTTCCTAAACTTATGAAGTTTAATACGGAAAGATATAAGGTGCCCGGGTTTGGCAGCTTTATGACGATGCATACGAAGACGGTTTTCGGTAAAGAAGGAGCTAAGGAGTTTTTTACAACATGCGTAATGCCTGTTGACGAGTGATATTAAATTTGCTATATTATCAATGTTGAATATTTAAGAAAGCGAGGTGCAGTTGATGTTTGTTATGAATATGGAGATTATAAATGAATACGCAATTGTGTCCTCGGTTATTGGATTTTAATTGATTATAACGATTCTTTGACCGTGGCTTATTAGTCACGGTTTCTTTATGCCATTTTTCAGGCGTACTTTTCAATTAATATACTGATTCCCCGGATCACAGGTAAGCTTATGTACATTTAATAATTTGAAACGGAGAATGAAAGATGAATAGTATTAAGAATACTGAATTGACAGTAGGCAGAGTATATGAATGCCAAAGGAATCTTTTTATTGTAAAAGTGAATGGCAAGGAGATTCCGGCAAAACTTAAAGGAAGTTTTTATGATATGCCTGAGGGAAGTTTTCCTATAGTAGGCGACTATGTCGAGGTTATGTACAACACTATTGGTGAAAGCGTAATATATAGGGTCTGCGAGAGAAAGAGCGTTCTTAAGCGTCCTGATCAGGCGAAAACCGCAACTATGCAGTATATGGTAGCCAATGCGGATTATACTTTTATAGTCACGGCTTTAAATGAAGATTATAGTTATAACAGGATAGCGCGATATGTGAGTGTGGCACTTGAAGGAGACACGATACCGGTTGTGATTCTTACGAAATCGGACTGTTGCAATAACGTTGGAAGATATGTAAGTGAAGTGGAAGGAATCGCAGATGGAATCAAGGTACATGCAATATCAGCTCTTTACGGGATTGGACTTGAAGAAGTCGGAGAATATTTCAAGCCCGGAGTCACTATATGCCTCATTGGCTCATCCGGTGCAGGAAAATCAACTCTTATTAATGCAATGGCAGGAGAAGAGGTTATGAAGACCGGGGCTGTCCGAGAATCCGATTCGACAGGTAAGCATACGACTACCCATAGACAGATAATTGACTTAAAATGCGGAACCTCGATTATTGATACCCCGGGAATGCGTGAAATCGGAATGGCAAATATTGAAGAAGGAATTGACAGCACTTTTGCGGATATAATCGAACTTGAAAGGCAGTGTAAGTTCAGTGATTGTAAGCATAAGACGGAACCGGGATGCGCAGTTAAAGCGGCGATAGAACGTGGCGAATTAGCACGTGAGCGTCTTGAGTTATATACGAGTTTGAGCATTGAGAATAAGAATAACAGCGGTAAGAAGAAAGAAATTGCGAAATTACAGAAAGCACGCAAGAAGATTGTGTATTAATTCTTAAAAAAATGGTGGAGAATAGACACTTATATTTAACGAATATATAATAGGAATATCGATTTATGGAGGTATTAACGATGTTAAGAATTAATAAGACGATAAAGAAAACAATAGCTATATTACTAGCTGTAATGCTTATGATATCGGTAGTAGCTTGCGGTAAGAATGAGACTAATGAAGGCGGTACTAATAATAATGAGCCTGCAAAAGAGTTTTCAATTGAAGATTTGGAGACTGAAGTGACGTCTGATAACGTTGCTCAATATGATTTTTCCGATAAGGCAATGAAATATCTTGAGTATATCGGTAAGAACCTTGCGGTGCGTGTAATGGATGAAGATCCTGATGATAATAAGCATGATGAAGCGGTAGCTTGGATTAAAGAAGAACTTATTAAAGCAGGTTACAAGGATTCGCAGATAGAAGAGCAGAAGGGTGAATGCGATTACGGTAAGATTAGCAATATTATTCTTTCCGTAGAAGGAAAAGATACGTCCAAGACTATTATTGTCGGTGCACATTATGATGGAGACGGATGCGGAGATAACGGCTCCGGAATGGCGCTTTTACTGGCTACTGCGGTAGGACTTGTCGATATAACTCCGTATTATAATATTAAGTTTGCGTTCTTCGATGCTGAAGAAGTAGGAATGGAGGGAAGCTACCTCTTCGTTGAAAATATGACTGAAGAAGAAATAGCAAATACAGCCTTCTATATCAACATGGATGCGCTTTCTTTCGGAGATTATGCCAATATTTACGGCGGTAATGCCGAGAATCTTGATAATGATGATGAAAGCGACGATTTACTCGGAGCATATAACCTTGCGGTAAGAATAGGACAAAACCTGGGTATTAAAGTATGGGGACCGGATGCACTTGACGGATACTTTAATGAGCATGGTACAGGACCTGAAATAGAAGATAATGCGTTATATACCAATCCGTGGACTAAGAATAATAAGGCTCCGCGTAATCATTGGGTGAATTCACCTGCAACTATTCCTGCAAGCGATCATGTACCTTTTGACGAGGTCGGAATTGCTTATGTATACTTTGAAGCGACTAACTGGTTTGCTGCGGGAAATGATGAATACATAGCATATACCGGCTATTATGAAACTTATGATACATCACTTGGTGACGGCGGAATGTTCATGAATACCGAATATGATACTTGGGATAATTTAAACAGCTATTTCCCGGGAAGAGCAAAGAAGCATTTTGAAATGTATTCAAGATTATTATCCGCACTTCTTATGGTAAAGTAGTAGAACTCAATGGTAATAATAAAAGACAAGGCAGCTTATATAAGCTGCCTTGCTTTTTATATTATGCTATGAATTAGTTAACTTTGAATCTACCTACGGCATCGCCCAGTTCATTTGAAATGGCGGTTGCTTTGGAGGCTTCTTCGTTGATGCTTGCTATATTGGTTGATACACCGGAAGCACGGCTTGCTGCATCAGCTATAGCACGGGTTGAATCATCAACCGAATCATTAACGAGTTCTGTTTGTCTTTTAATATCGTTGATGTTATTCTGTACATTGGTGCTCATTTCGGAGAACTTAGCCATTATGTCATCTACGTGCTGGGCACTTTCCTGATATTTCTCACTGGTATCGACAAGGCTGTCATATGTCTGAAG
>JAILJL010000036.1 GCA_024694785.1 Lachnospiraceae bacterium | reverse complement strand
TAGTTACAGATTATCTGAATTGTATAAAGAAAAAACTGCTTCAATAAAGAAGCAGCTTTATTATGAGTTGGCAGAATCTGAGTAGATTGGATAATTGGGAAGCGGATCTTCTTTATTATCGCCACCGCTACATAATTCCGTTAAGGAATATTTGAATTCATATTTTAGACTGACTAGATAACAAGCATTATAAAGAGATAATAAGAGTAAAAATAGTATTATTGTCTTTTTCATAGTTACCTCCTATAGTTTGTGGATAATTAGATTGTAAAAGATTGGACGTGTCATTACCATCCAATTTTGGTTAAAAAGGGATAATTTATGTCTATCAAAGAATAGTGTTTCGTGTTATTATTATTAGTGGATTATTATGCAATTTGAGTAGGGATATATAGATGGCAGAGAAGCACACGGAACACGTGGTTAAAGAGGTTCTGCCGGGTTCGATTGCGGAAGAACTTGAGATAGAACCGATGGATAAGTTAATATCGATTAACGGCAATGAAGTTAAGGATATCTTTGACTATCATTATCTGTGTAATGAAGAATACTTAACCGTCGTGATTGAGAAGCCAAGCGGCGAGCAATGGGAACTTGAGATAGAGAAGGAATATGAGGATGACCTTGGCATCGAGTTCGAGAACGGACTTATGGATGAGTACAGGTCGTGTCATAATAAATGTATATTCTGCTTCATTGATCAGATGCCGCCGAATATGCGTGATACTTTGTATTTTAAGGATGACGACAGCCGTCTTTCTTTCTTACAGGGTAATTATATAACATTAACTAATATGTCCGAAGAGGACGTTAACAGAATTATTAAGTACAGAATGGAGCCGATTAACATATCGGTTCAGAGTATGAATCCCGAGCTTCGCTGCAAGATGCTTAATAACCGCTTCGCGGGCGATGCATTGAAGAAGATTGATACTTTCTATGAAGCCGGAATCATAATGAACGGACAGATAGTGCTTTGCAAGGGAGTTAACGACGGAGATGAGCTTAGGTTTTCCTTAGAAAAGCTCTTAAATTATGCTCCCGTTATGCAGTCGGTTTCTGTCGTACCCGTTGGGTTGACGAAATTCCGAGAGGGATTATTCCCACTTGAACCTTTCAACAAAGAAGAGGCCAACGAGGTCCTTGATATTATTCATGAATACCAGGATAGAGCTTTTGAAAAGTTCGGAACGCATTTTGTTCAGGCATCGGATGAGTGGTATTTACTCGCCGAACGTGAACTTCCGGCCGAAGAACGTTATGACGGCTACTTACAGCTTGAGAATGGCGTTGGAATGCTTAGACTTCTCAGAAATGAATTCATGGAAGCCTTGGATAAGGCTAAGGGTCACAACCATAAGTTATCGGTACTTGCTGCAACCGGCAAGCTTGCGGGGCCGACAATTCAGGAACTGGCCGATATGCTTAAGGATAAGTTCCCGAATGTAAGAGTAAGAGTTAAGGTCATAAGGAATGATTTCTTCGGTGAGATGATTACGGTGTCGGGCCTTATAACAGGTCAGGACTTAATGGCCCAGGTTAAAGAAGATTTACACGAGGATTGCGTATGTATTCCATCCAATATGCTTAGGATGGGAGAAGACGTATTTCTTGATGATTATACTTTGGATGAGGTGGAGAAGGCGATCGGAGTGCCGATAAGAGTCACTCCGTCCGGCGGTGAAGGACTTCTTCGCGCTTTTACCGAGAGTAAATGGAAGAATACGACAAGATAGGATATAGGTGATTATATGAGTAAACCGGTAGTTGCAATAGTTGGACGCCCTAACGTGGGTAAGTCAACGTTGTTTAATTCAATAATTGGAGACAGGGTATCGATTGTACAGGATACTCCTGGTGTTACCAGAGACAGAATATATGCGGATGTTACGTGGCTTAATCATAGTTTTACGATGATTGATACGGGTGGTATCGAGCCTGAGTCGAAGGATATCATATTAAGCCAGATGCGTGCGCAGGCAGAGATTGCCATAGATACGGCGGATGTTATCGTATTTATAACAGATGTAAGACAGGGACTTGTCGATGATGACGCGAAGGTTGCGGATATGCTTAGGAAAAGCAAGAAACCGGTGCTTCTTGTCGTTAACAAGGTCGATGATTTCAAGAAGTTCATGCCTGACGTATATGAGTTTTATAATCTCGGAATAGGCGATCCGATACCGGTATCCGCGGCGTCACGTCTTGGAATCGGTGATCTTCTTGAAGAGATAGTCAAGCAGTTCCCGGAAGGATTGGAAGATCAGGAAGAAGACGACCGCCCGAAGATTGCGGTTGTCGGTAAGCCTAATGTAGGCAAATCCACATTGATTAACCGCCTTTGCGGTGAGAATCGTGTAATCGTATCGGATATAGCAGGTACGACAAGAGATGCGATAGATACCGAAGTCGTACATAACGACAAGGAATATGTATTTATAGATACCGCAGGTATAAGAAAGAAGAACAAGGTTAAGGAAGATATCGAGCGTTACTCTGTAATTCGTGCGATTGCGGCAATCGAGCGTGCTGATGTCGTACTTCTTGTGATCGATGCGGTTGAAGGTGTAACCGAGCAGGATGCAAAGATTATCGGTGTTGCACATGATAATGGTAAGGGTATTATCGTTATCGTCAATAAGTGGGATGCAAGAGTTAAGGATGATAAGACAATCTATCGTGATACGGAGAAGATTCGCGAGGTATTGTCGTTTATGTCTTACGCGGAGATTATCTTCATATCGGCCAAGACCGGACAGAGAGTCGATCAGATATTTGATATGATTGATGTGGTTATGGAGAATAACGCAATGCGCGTACAGACCGGTGTATTGAACGAGATTATGGCGGAAGCGGTTGCAATGCAGCAGCCTCCGACCGATAAGGGTAAGAGACTTAAGCTGTTCTACATGACGCAGGCATCAACGAAGCCGCCGACATTTGTTATATTCGTTAATGATAAGAAGCTTATGCATTTCTCGTATCAGAGATATCTGGAGAATAAGATTAGAGAGACTTTCGGATTCAGAGGAACATCGCTTAGATTCATCATAAGAGAGAGGAACGAAGAGCAGTAATGATAGTGGCAAGAATTATAGCACTCCTTATTGGATATGCATTTGGTCTTTGCGAGACCGGATATATATATGGCAAGATTCATCATACGGATATAAGAGAGCACGGATCCGGTAATGCGGGAACGACCAATGCGCTTCGTACATTCGGAGTTAAAGGCGGAATATATACGCTGCTTGGGGATCTGCTTAAGGTGATTGCTGCAATTCTGATTGTGTGGGTTATCTTCAAAGACAGATATCCTGACGGAGTAATGCTGCTTAAGGTAATTACCGGACTTGGATGCGTACTTGGGCATAACTATCCGTTCTTTATGAATTTCAGAGGCGGCAAGGGCATTGCATGTACCGCAGGAACGATTCTTATGCTTGATATTCGTTTTGCTCCGATACTTCTTGTAGCTTTTATCGCAATTGTTGCACTCACAAAATATGTGTCTCTGGGTTCGATAACCGTGGTTACCGGATTTTTCATAGAGGCTTTGATCTTCGGTAATATGGGATGGCTTAATATAGACGTTCATCTGTTACCGGAGTTCTACCTGTATTGTGCGATCCTTATGCTGCTTGCATTATGGAGACACAGGGAGAATATAAGAAAGCTCCTTAACGGAACGGAGCGTAAGATAAGTTTTACCAAACACGAGGAGGAATAAAATGATTAAGGTTGGGGTTATAGGTGCCGGCAGTTGGGGTACGGCGCTTGCAATTCAGCTTAATGCTGTGGGTCAGGAAGTTACTGTCTGGTCCATTATTGAAGAGGAAGTCAAGTTTCTAACAGAGAAGCATGAACATATAGAGAAGCTTCCGGGTGTGAAGATTGATGAGAAAATCAAGTTTACTACGGATCTTGAGGAGACAGTTAAGGATAAGGATATGCTGGTTCTTGCGGTTCCTTCGGTATTTACGAGAAAGACAGCTCACGATATGGCAAAGTATGTGCGTTATGGTCAGTTAATCGTAAGTGTAGCCAAGGGTATTGAAGAAGCGACTCTTATGACACTTGAAGAGGTTATAAGGGAAGAGATTCCGAATGCGGAAGTTGCCGTATTGTGTGGTCCTTCACATGCAGAGGAAGTATCTCGCTCACTTCCGACAGCGGTTGTTGCAGGTTCAAAAAAGAAAAAAGTTGCTGAATTCGTGCAGGCAGCTTTTATGGATGAGAATTTCAGAGTATATACATCACCTGATGTTCTCGGAATGGAGCTTGGTTCTTCATTAAAGAACGTAATCGCACTTGCTGCGGGTATGGCAGACGGACTGGGCTACGGAGATAATACAAAGGCCGCTTTGATTACAAGGGGTATTGCGGAGATTACGCGTCTTGCAGTTGCTATGGGCGCCAAGCCTGAGACATTGCAGGGATTAACCGGTATCGGTGACTTGATTGTTACCTGTGCTTCT
>JAILJL010000032.1 GCA_024694785.1 Lachnospiraceae bacterium | reverse complement strand
TCTTATCAACGTCTATCTCACTTATCGTAAGTCCCGTTGCAAACTGCTTGCTCTCATTAAGTATCGTACCGTTCTCGGCTATCAGATTATGTCCCGAATATACAACATCCATTGTGGATTCGCCGTTACCTGCCGAGGCATATACATAACCTGCCATAAGACGCGCCGACTGATTCTTGATAAGCTCGCGTCTATACTCGCTTTTACCTGTAATCGCATCTGACGCAGATAAATTGACTATAAGCGTAGCACCGGCCTTGGCTGCATCTGTTGAAGGCGGACACATCGTCCATAAATCCTCGCATATCTCCGCACCTATAACAAGCTTAGGCATTGTCTTTGCCTTAAAAAGCACTGAAGTTGTAAGCGGAATATTCTTGAATTCGTCAATATCGATCCACATATCATAATCTCTTCCGCTGACAAAATGTCTTGCCTCATAGAACTCTCCGTAATTCGGCAGATACGTCTTCGGAACAAATCCCAATATCTCACCGCAGGAAACAGCGGCCGCCACATTAAGCAGTGCACCCTTTACGTCAAGCGGCAATCCCACAAAGAAGATTCCGTCATACTTCTTTGATTCTTTAACTATCTCAAGAAGGCCTTCTTTGGCTGCTTCAAGTAATCTCTCCTGTAAGAAAAGCTCTCCGCACGAATATGCCGTTATGCAAAGCTCCGGGAAAACCGTCACTTTAACGCCCATATTTGCAGCTTCTTTCATAAGTTTCTTGATATTTGCGACATTGTATTCACAGTCGGCCACTTTTACATCCGTTGTGGCCGCAGCTACCTTAACGTAACCATCCTTCATTACATAAGCTCCTTTAATTTATCAATCGAAAAATTATATACCTTATTGCAATACTGACATCTTATCTCAAGCGGTTCCCCTTCGTCTATAAGAGATTGAAGGTCATTCTTATTAAGTCCCGCAACCGCATTAAGTACTCTTTCCTCCGAGCAGTCACACTTAAACTCCACATCATGCTTATCGAGTATCTCTACCCCGAAATTCCCGAGAAGCTCACTTATTATATCTTCCGGAGTCATATTGTCCTCGAACATCTCCGTTACGGATTTGATGCCTTTTATCTTCTCTTCAAGCTTATCTATTACTTCATCGCTTACATCAGGCATTAACTGTAATATAAAGCCTCCTGCCTGTCTTACCGAACAATCCACATCCACTAAAACTCCAAGCCCTACAGATGAAGGAACCTGCTCAGATACCGCAAAATAATATGTAAGATCTTCCGCGATTTCTCCGGTCTTAAGCTCCGTCTGTCCCACATAGGGATCCTTAAGTCCCATGTCTTTGACAACCGTAAGTACACCTATTCCGATTGCGTTACCGACGTCAAGCTTTCCCTGACTGTTTGGCGGCAACTCCACATCAGGCTCAAATACATATCCTTTAACACAGCCCTTTGCATCTGCCTGCACATTGATCCCCTTCATCGGCCCCGAACCTTCTATATGGATTGACACCGTGTCCTTATCGCCTTTTAACATATATCCCATCATCAAAGCGGCAGACATTGTTCTTCCCAGTGCCGCAGTTGCTATCGGTGACAGATTATGCGCAAGTCGCGCTTTTTCAACAGTATTCTTTGACGTTATGGCAAAAGCTCTGATACTGCCGTCAGCTGCGGTTGCCCTTAACATATAATCGCTCATGTTATGCCTCCTTATGTATCTCCTGCGCAATATAGATTACTCTCTCGGAATCATCCTTTACGGCATCCTTTGTGTACGCATCATATACTGCGAGCAATTTAAGCCCGCTTCTCTCAATAAGCTCTATAATCGTATCCGTGTCATATGCCTTCTGGTAATGAACTTCCTCGTATTTCCTGTATAATTCGCCTTCCTTTACAAAAAGCGTCAGGTCATATTCATTGACACAGTCTTCTTCGCCGTAATAATTCTCCCATATAAAGCTTGTCTCATCTCTGTTCTCAGCAAATACGTTATCCGAAAGAAGCTCTTCGTATTTGTATTTCGTATTCATGTCGAATATGAATATTCCCTTGGGATCAAGATAATTATTCACAAGCCTGAATGTTGTCAAAAGCTCATCTTCGGAAAGAAGATAATTCATTGAATCGCAGACCGATATAACCGAGCGTACCGTTCCATATAATTCCATCTCTTTCATATCCTGATTAAGATATAGAATGCGTCCTTCATTGCTTCTTGATTCAAGTGCGATATCCAGCATATCGGCAGACGAATCAATGCCTATCATATCATATCCGCGATCGCTTAGAATCTTGGCCATTTTACCTGTTCCGCATCCGAGCTCGCACACAAGGCCGTCTTCTATTCCGTATTCCTTTAAAATCGCTATAATGTAAGAAGCCCACTCTTCATACGGAACATTATCCATAAATATATCATAGACTTCGGAAAAACCTGTATACGCTTCCATAATTATCCTCCCAGTAAAGAATATTAGCATCTTTCTGCCATAAAATCAATCAAAGCGCGCATCAGTTGCATTTGAAAATGGCGATAAAATGTAGTATATTAATGCCATACTATGTATTAACAATCGGAGGTAATATATGCCTGATATCGAAGAAGGACTCGAGATTATCGACGATCTCGTTGCTACTCCTGAAGAAGAACCATACAAACACGTTATCCCCGACAATTTAATAAAGAAAAACATACGCATATGCTACTTAAAGAGAACCAGGCTTCCGGCCATACTCCTTGTAGTTCTTATCGTTATGTGGTTCATATTCCCTTTTTCGGATATAGCTTTTCCGCTTCCGATTAACGAGACGGACGATCTTGCAACGGTATATAACGAAAAAAGTACCTGCGTCAGCACTACGCTGGAGAAGTTATACTTTACCGGTTATACGTCATCGGTATTTTCAAGACCTAACGGCTACTACTATTACACGGTAAGAGACGGCTGTATATTAATAGTCCTGCTCTCCCCGTCAACCTGTAACGAAGGACTTCCGAATATAGACTCGGTAACCGTCAAAGCACGAATCACCAAGCCCGGCAAATCATATGATCAGCTGCTTTTTAATCTGTCGTCAGATCTTTCGCAGATTAACGGTAATGTGTCAAACGTTGCGTCGGACCTCTCGCTTACAACAAAAGGTTTCCTCTCGCTGATGGAAGTTGTCTATCTTGACGAAGTTGCGATTAATGGTATATCTACCTACATCCTGATGTTTCTGTACGTTGCGGGTGCGCTTTACACTTTTATATCGTTCTTAACCAACCTTGCCTACGCAATCTTCCCGCGAATCGCTCCGCCGGTACGGCGCTTAAGACGATTCGGCAACCCGGGCGCACTTCTCGACAAAGCCGAGCACGAATTATCGACATTACCGCAGCTTGCCACAGAGGATATGTATATTACCAAGAATTTCTTCATAGAGCTTTCCAACGAAGGAATTGCAATAGTGCCTATTAAGGAAATTATCTGGTTATACAAGCACTCAACACTGCATAAATTCCTTTGGTATGACTTCGTAATCTCGTATACTTTGCATATTCACGGCAACAAGCACTTTTACCTTCGCTGCCCTAAGAATATCAAATCGGACATAGATGGTATCATGGACTATCTTGCGGAAGCCAACCACGATATTCTGGTGGGATTCAACGAAGAGAACAGAATCAAGGCCCAGCAGATACAGAACCGTAAATTCATTCATTTTGAGCATCTGTTCGATTTAATGA
>JAILJL010000023.1 GCA_024694785.1 Lachnospiraceae bacterium | reverse complement strand
GTCATAATCGCAAGTACGCACTCAAGTAACATGCTGCCATATGCTATAGGCTTTGCATCGGACTCTTTATTTAACTGCTTACTTGAGTGCGTACTTGCGATTATGACAATCTGCGCAATTGCTTACGCATATTCATATAATGCAGCTCATCCTGATATGAAGCTTACAGGTGTTACAGCTATCTTTGGTGGTGGTATTGCTCATATGATTGATGATGTAATCCCTGGAAGCTATTATGTATTATACACATTGCTTGTACTTACATATTCGGCATTCTGCCTTACATCACTTGATACGGCAACAAGAATCGCAAGATTTATGTTCCAGGAGTTCTGGGTTGATTCCACTAAGGGTGAGACACCTGAGAATGTTACAGGATATAAGAAGTTCCTTTGCAACCCAATCGTAGCAACACTTATAACAGTTGTACTCGGAGTAGTTTTAGGACTTAACGGATACGTAAAGATTTGGACATTGTTCGGATCTGCTAACCAGCTTCTTGCAGCAATCGGTCTTCTGGCAGTAGCAGTATGGCTTTCAAATGCAGGAAAGAACAACAAGATGGTTCTTATCCCTATGGTATTTATGCTTCTTGTAACCATAGCATCACTTGTACTTAATACCAAAGCTCAGATTACAGCAATTATCGCAGGAGGAGCTGACTGGGGTCCGTGGGTACAGTCGATATTCGGAATTTTGCTTATAGTACTATCTTTGGTACTTGCTGTTGAAGGTGTTAATACAATCATTAAGCCTAAGAAGAATAAGGCAGCATAATTATAAATAGTTTATTGAAGTGCAGCTCATCAAAGGGCTGCACTTTTTTAATTAAATGTTATTAATAATGTGGTTTTATAAAGCTCTACAGATTCTTGCGGGTATTGACATAACTGCGATAAAAAGGGTAATATATAGGTATAACCATATCGAAGGAGATTTACGCATATGTCTGATATTCAAAAATCGAATAACCTCTGTAGAAAGTTGTTTACAATCGTAACATTAATCTTGTTTGCAGCTTATACGCTCGAACTTGTCAAAGGTTCCAAGACTGTTGCACAATATGCGATTCTTATGATTCTTGATTTAGGCCCGATGATTGCGACTCATATTATATATAAGATGAATCCTGAAGCATATATTATAAGGCATGTTGTCGGAATAGGATATGGTATATTCTATGCGGTTAACTGTTTTGTAAGCCCTGACCAGCTGGTATATACGTATGCATTCCCGATGCTTGTTGTAGTTTCAATATACATGGATAAGAAGTTCTCCAGAATAATTTCAGTGAGTCTTATAGTTATTGCTCTTGCGCATGGTATCTGGTATACCAACCGCGAGGGATGGACCAATAACAATGTGGCATCTCTTGAAATTGAGATAGCTTCCGTATTGTTGGTTGTTATATTTAGTTACTTCTGTAATATATTTATTGTTAAGTTGAATGAAGGCAGAATGCAGGCCATAGATGAAGCAGGTCAGAAGACTAACAGAGTGCTTGAAGAGATTACCAGAATATCAAATCGTATGGCAGAAGAAGTGTCGATAGTATCGGATAAGATGACAATGCTTTCCGCATCAAGTGAAGAGACGCTTGCTTCAATGAATGAAGTTCAGTCGGGTACGCAAGAGACCGCCAACTCGGTTCAGACGCAGATGGTTAAGACCGAAGAGATACAGACACAGATAGTTAAGGTTTCTGATGCATCGAAGAATATCGGAGTTAATGCAGAGGATACTCTTAAGGCTATTAAAGAAGGCAAAGATAATATCAGCAAGCTTATTAAGCAGGTTGAGATTTCTCAGGAAGCCGGAACCGGTGCCGTTAAGGAAGTTGAAGAACTTAAGAATTCAACGGATAAGATGGAGAGCATCGTTCAGATGATCCAGAGCGTAGCTTCACAGACAAGTATGCTTGCACTTAACGCTTCAATCGAGGCTGCAAGAGCAGGTGATGCGGGACGCGGTTTCGCGGTAGTTGCTTCTTCAATTTCGGATCTTGCTTTGCAGACAAAGAATGCGACAGAGGAGATAAGCGAGCTTATCGGTAATGTAACCGGTGAGATGGAAGAGGTTGCAACGACAATTATGTCTCTTGTAGAGAGTAACAATGTTCAGAACGAATCGGCTCAGCTTACTGCGGATAGTTTCGAGAAGATTATTGAGAATGCACGTCTCATAAGTACGGATTCGGAGAGCCTTTCCGGAGCAGTTGATAATCTTGAACTTGCAAATAAGAAGATTGTTGACAGTATCCAGACAATCTCGGCAATTACGGAAGAGGTTACCGCACATTCACAGACGACACTTGAGGCTACCGGTCAGAATCAGGCGGTAGTAGAAGATGTACATCTTCTTGTTTCCGAGATGAAGGAGAATGCAGATAAGTTAAAAGCGCTTAACTAGTTTGCCATGAAGCTTTAATAAAAAGAAAGTGACAGTACGGCAAAATTATGCTATTATATAATACAGATTTAGCAATACATTATTGAGGTAAGAGATGGATATTCATAGAGAACATCAACCGAATATGTATTTAATGGGCAGTTCTTTATGAACTGCCTTTTTTATTTCACTTTAATTTTGTAACGCTTTACTATGCTAAAGCAAAGGATAATTATGGGAGGATATACAAAATGAAGGTAATTATTACAGGCGAGAATCTTACACTTGAAGATGTTGTAGCAGTTGCACGTCATGGTGCGGAAGTAGAGCTTTCCGACAAAGCTCGTGAGAACGTTCTTCGTTCAAGAAAAGTAGTAGATGAGATAATTGATGAAAAGAGAGTTGTATATGGAGTTACAACAGGATTCGGAAGCTTCTGCAACACGGTTATTCCTACAGAAGAATCAAAGAAGTTACAGAAGAACTTAATCATCACCCACGCAGTAGGCGCAGGCGATCCGTTCCCGGAAGATGTTGCAAGAACAATTATGCTTTTAAGAGTTAATAACCTTGCAAAGGGATTTTCGGGAATCCGTATGGAGACACTTGAATCACTTATCGGAATGATTAATAAGGGTGTAACACCTGTTATTCCTGAAAAGGGTTCACTCGGTGCATCGGGAGATTTGGCACCGCTTTCACATATGGTATTGCCATTAATCGGACTTGGCGAAGCTTGGTATAAGGGCGAGAAGATGTCCGGAGAAGAAGCAATGAAGAAGGCAGGGGTTCCGATTATCGAGCTTACCGAGAAGGAAGGCCTTGCATTAATTAACGGTACTCAGGTAATGAATGCGGTTGGCGCGTTGACAATGTACGATGCACTTAATCTTGTTAAGGTATCCGATATCGCAACAGCACTTTCATTTGAGGCACAGCGCGGTGTTATCGATGCATTACAGCCAAGAATGCACACTGTTCGTCCTCATAAGGGACAGATTGATTCCGCTGCAATTATTGCGCATTTACTTGAAGGTTCCAAGAATGTAACACATCAGGCTGAGATAAAAGTTCAGGACGCATATGCTTTAAGATGCGCACCACAGGTACATGGTGCATCAAAGGATGCAATCAATTACGTAAAAGAACAGATTGAGATAGAGATGAACTCGGTTACAGATAACCCAATCATTTTCGCAGATACCAAGGAAGGAATCTCCGGTGGTAACTTCCACGGACAGCCGATGGCACTTTCATTCGACTTCCTCGGAATCGCACTTTCAGAGCTTGCAAATATCTCTGAGAGAAGACTTGAGAGGCTTGTAAACCCTGCACTTTCCGGACTTCCGGCATTCCTTGTAGAAAATGGTGGTGTAAATTCCGGATTCATGATTGTTCAGTATTCTGCAGCATCTCTTGTATCAGAGAATAAGGTGCTTGCACATCCTGCATCTGTTGACTCGATTCCGTCATCCGCTAACCAGGAAGACCACGTATCAATGGGTACAATCGCTGCAAGAAAGGCCAACACAATTATGAAGAATCTTCGCAGAGTACTTTCAATGGAGATTATGTGTGCATGTCAGGCTATAGACCTTAGAGGTGATAAGGGTATGGGTATCGGAACCAAGCCTGCTTACGAAGTAATAAGAAAGGTTTGTCCGCATCTTGATTGCGATAGACCTCTTTACGGAGATATCAATAACTGTGAGAATACAATTATCGATGGAATACTCGTTAATGCTGTTGAGAAGGCAGCAGGCGAGATTAATTTCTAATAAACGAAGTAGGAGGTTATACATATGCTTACCAATTCACAGATAGCTGATGCAATGACGATTAAGCTTGATCCGGTACTTCCTGAGTATCCGACCTTTGATCCAAGCATTCGTCGTGCACCGAAAAGAGAATTAACATTAAATGCAAGAGAGATTAAGCTTGCAGTTAAGAACGCACTTCGTTATGTACCGGAGTGCTTACATGAGCAGCTTGCTCCGGAATTCCTGGAGGAGTTACTTACAAGAGGTCGTATCTATGGTTACAGATTCATGCCGAAGGAGAGAATCTACGGTAAGCCTATAGATGAATACAAGGGAAATTGTATCGAAGGTAAGGCATTCCAGGTAATGATCGACAATAACCTTGATACCGAAGTTGCACTTTATCCATATGAGCTTGTAACATACGGAGAGACAGGTCAGGTATGCCAGAACTGGATGCAGTATCAGTTGATTAAGAAGTACTTGGAGCAGTTAACTGACGAGCAGACACTCGTTATGATGAGTGGTAACCCGTTAGGACTTTTCAGATCACATAAGACATCTCCTCGTGTAACTATTACCAATGGTCTTATGGTAGGTATGTTTGACGACCCTGAGACCTGGGCAAAAGCTACAGCTATGGGATGCTCTTCATATGGTCAGATGACAGCCGGCGGTTGGATGTATATCGGACCGCAGGGTATCGTACATGGTACATTTAATACAATTCTTAATGCAGGAAGACTTAAGCTTGGTATCCCGCAGGATAAGGATTTAACAGGTCACTTATTTGTAACATCCGGACTTGGCGGAATGAGTGGTGCTCAGCCTAAGGCAATCGAGATTGCAAAGGGTGTAGGTATCGTTGCAGAAGTTGATATGAGCAGAATCAAGACCCGTCACGACCAGGGATGGGTATCGTTAATCGCCGAATCACCGGAGGAAGCTTTTAATACAGCAAAAGAGTACTTAGACAAGAAGGAGTCAATTTCTATCGCTTACCACGGTAACGTAGTAGATCTTCTTCAGTATGCGGTTGATAAGAATATTCATATAGATCTTTTATCAGACCAGACTTCCTGCCATGTTCCTTACGATGGAGGTTATTGCCCTGAAGGAATCAGCTTTGAAGAAAGAACGGAATTACTTAGAACAGATAAGGCTAAGTTTATCGAGCTTGTTAATAAGACACTCGTTCATCACTTCCACCTTATCAAGACATTAACAGAGCGCGGAACATACTTCTTCGATTACGGCAACTCATTTATGAAGGCTGTATTCGATGCGGGTGCTAAGGATATTGCGAAGAATGGTGTAGATACATCCGAAGGATTCATCTTCCCTTCATACGTAGAAGATATTATGGGACCTATGTTATTTGATTATGGTTACGGTCCGTTCAGATGGTGCTGCTTATCAGGTAAGCCTGAAGATCTTCATAAGACGGATATGGCAGCTATGGATGTTATCAATCCTAATAGACGTGGTCAGGATAGAGATAACTACATCTGGATTCGCGATGCAGAGAAGAATAAGCTCGTTGTAGGTACACAGTGCCGTATCCTTTATCAGGATGCTTACGGACGTCGTGATATCGCACTTAGATTTAACAAGATGGTTCGTGACGGAGAAATCGGACCTGTTATGCTTGGTCGTGACCACCAT
>JAILJL010000022.1 GCA_024694785.1 Lachnospiraceae bacterium | reverse complement strand
GGATAAAAGCTCCTGACTCCTGATCCATTCATTATTAAACTCAAGCTTACCGCTCTCTATTCTGCTCATATCAAGAATATCATTGATAATTGAAAGAAGGTAAGTACTTGAAGTCTCTATATCATTTAAATTCGACCTGATTGCATCAATATCGGGATCTTTTTTATCTTCTAACTCCGACTGGACAATCTTGGTCATTCCTATTATCGCGTTCATCGGCGTCCTTATTTCATGCGACATATTTGACATGAAATCCGATTTGGCCGCGACAGCAAATTTAAGCTTATTATTTGCTTCAATCAGCGCTTCATTCTTATTACTGAGCTGTTTTGCAAGATACCTCCTGTTTGTCATATACAAATAAAACAAATATAATCCTGCAAGTATGAAAACACCGATAATAAGGAATTGTAACGAATACTTACGAGCCACTGCTCCAAAATCGACCTTTGCCGACTCGGAAACCTGATAAAGAGTGGCATTTTCCAATATTATGTCATCATCGAGCGCAACTATACATTTATTAAGAATCGAACTTAGCAATGCATTATTCTTATTCTTATCAAAACCAAAATATAAATCTCCGGTGCCGATGTACGAGCTTAGGAATTCAAAATCAGGATATTTTTTCGCAATCAATACGGATGCTATTCTGTAATCGACATACGCATAATTGATACTTCCATGTTCAAGTTCTTCAAAACACTTATCAATATCCTTATAATAAACCAACGTCGAATGCTTGAAGTTATTTGTAAGATCGGCCAATATACTATTGCTCGGCGACACAACTCCGATAAATACCTTACCATCCAAAGGAACATTGGTATTTCTTCTCTTAACGAGAAAAGAACTGGTCTCAATTATAGGTTCCGACAAATAATACCTTGAGCTGACCTTTTCATTCTCGAGAAGAAGCATTCCGGATATGAAATCCGCCTTATGGTCCTCATCCGCATTTAAAAAGTGCATTCCCGTCATTTCACTTATGGATTCAAGTATATCAACCTGGATTCCTGTTTCTTTGCTACAATCGATATTATAATACGGCAGACCATTATCATAATGCTGCACATACACACTCGGATGTGCTGCTATGAACTCGGCTTCTTCTTTTGTTATATTCGGAATCGTGCCCTGAAACTTATCACCAAAATACTTGGTATCAAGCTGTGCTCTAAAATACGGATTAACGGTAAGTATTTCAAAGAAAGCAGCGTCAAATTCATTCATCAGATCTGCTTTATCCTTGGTTGTAATCGCATATAACGATTCATTACTGCCTTCATATACACGCTTAAAATAATTCCTTATGCCCATCTCTGTAGAATAGACTGCATCCACATTGCCTGCATTCAGCTCTTTATAAGCCTCATATATGGATTGGAAAATCACCGGACTATAGGTAAAATTGTATTCTTCGGATAATTTCTTTATATTGATCTCACTTACAGAGCCCTTAAGAACTCCGATTTTCATTCCGCTGAATGTCTCGAAGGAATCATAATAATACCTTGTGTCATCACTTCGTACGTAAATCCGCGCAGTTTCATATCCTACAACTTCATTTGAATAGATATACTTGCCTTCTCGTTCAGGGGTTTTGGAAGCATTAAGAAGCAAATCAACTTCCCCTTTATCAAGCTTATTTAATAATTCGCCCCATTCATCAACTATATAATTATATTCCCATCCGGTCTTCTCACTGATTTTCTGTAAGAATTCGGGAACATAACCATAGTATCCCATATCGTTTTCCGAGAAAAAGTCATCTTCATAACTGACTACACCGACATTAACAATCTTCTTGCTATACGTGGAATAGCCGTTTTCTGCAATGGCATAATCACTCATCATGCCGATACATAATGAAAGTATCGTCACAATCATAGTTAACGTCCTGAATTTAAATTTTCGCATAACAGATGATAACTTTTTCATAGATACCCCGTATTAACAATTATTTATTTAAATAATCCATAATACCCTTTGCAGCTTTTTTACCCGCACCCATGGCAAGTATAACTGTCGCAGCGCCGGTAACTGCATCTCCGCCGGCATATACGCCCGTCTTTGTCGTCTGTCCCGTCTCTTCTTCAGCGATAATGCATCTTCGCTTATTAATATCAAGTCCTTCGGTCGAACTTGCAATCAAAGGATTTGGTGATGTTCCAAGCGACATGATAACCATATCCGCCTCGATTTCAAATTCGGAACCTGGAATCTCTACAGGAGATCTTCTTCCCGATTCATCAGGTTCTCCAAGCTCCATCCTAATGCATCTGATTCCTTTGACAAAACCCTTTTTATCAACAAGTATCTCTGTAGGATTGGTAAGAAGGTTGAACTCAATTCCTTCTTCCTTTGCATGATGCACTTCCTCTTTTCTTGCAGGAAGTTCCTCTTCAGAACGTCTATATACAATTGTAGTCTTTGCTCCAAGTCTTAACGCTGTTCTGGCCGCATCCATCGCAACATTGCCTCCGCCGACAACAACTGCATGCTTGCCGCGCATAATAGGTGTCTTATAGTCTTTAAAAGCCTTCATAAGGTTATTTCTTGTAAGATATTCGTTAGCGGAGAATACTCCCTTGGCATTCTCTCCCGGGATACCCATGAACTTAGGAAGTCCCGCGCCGGAACCTATGAATACGGCCTTAAAGCCTTCTTTTTCCATAAGTTCGTCAATTGTAACCGACTTGCCTATAACAACATCCGTCTCTATCTTAACGCCTAATTCGAGGAGCTTTTCTACTTCCTTTTTAACAACCTTTTCCTTAGGAAGACGGAATTCAGGAATACCATATACAAGCACTCCGCCTGCTTCATGTAAAGCTTCAAAAATTGTTACGTCGTATCCTGCCTTAACAAGGTCCCCCGCACATGTAAGGCCTGAAGGACCCGAACCTATAACCGCAACCTTAATTCCATTGCTTTTAACCTTTTCACCACTCTTGAAACCATGCTCCATCGCATAATCCGCAACAAATCTCTCAAGCTTACCGATTGCAACCGGCTCCCCCTTGATTCCCCTTATACACTTGCCTTCGCACTGTGTCTCCTGCGGGCATACTCTTCCGCATACTGCAGGAAGCGCAGTTGACTCGGATAATACACGATAAGCGCCTTCAAAATCGCGATTCTTAACTTTTTCGATAAATCCCGGAATATTAATGGATACCGGACATCCGCCGACACACATCGGATTCTTGCAGTTTAAGCATCTCTCGGCTTCCTTTACCGCTTCTTCTTCATTATATCCGAGACAAACTTCCTCGAAATTTGTAGCTCGTACCTTAGGATCCTGTTCTCTTACAGGAACTCTTGTCATTCCATCCATCTTAATCACCGTTACACTGTCCGCATCCGCCGTGATGTGTATCACCTTCGCGAAGCTTAAGAAGTGCTCTTCCCTCTTCTGTTTTATATAAACTCTGTCTCGACATCGACTCATCAAAGTCTACAAGATGACCATCAAATTCCGGACCATCAACGCAAGCAAACTTAACCTTGCCGTCTACCGTAAGTCGACATGCACCGCACATTCCCGTACCGTCCACCATAATCGGGTTCATAGACACTATAGTAGGAATGTCATACTTCTTAGTCGTAAGACATGTGAATTTCATCATGATAAGCGGACCTATTGCAACGCATATGTCATAATGCTTGCCTTCCGCAATCAAGTCATCTATAACCTTGGTAACCATTCCGGATCGTCCGTAACTTCCGTCGTCTGTAGTAATATAGAGGTTACCTGCGACCTCCTTCATCTCATCTTCAAGAATCAGGATATCCTTTGTCTTGGCTCCTACGATTACATCGCAATCGATACCATGTTCATGAAGGTACTTAACCTGCGGATATACAGGTGCAGTTCCTACACCACCCGCAACAAAAAGTATCTTCTTGCCCTTTGTATTCTCGATATCCGTAATAAGTTCAGAAGGGTTGCCAAGCGGACCCACAACATCCATAAAAGCATCACCCTTCTCCATCTTAAGCATCTCTTCGGTTGATGCTCCGACAGCCTGAAATACAATGGTGACTGTCTCTTTTTCCCTATCATAATCACATATTGTAAGCGGAATTCTCTCGCCTTCTTCATCCTTTCGCACAATAAGAAACTGTCCCGGCAAACATGATGCCGCAACTCTTTTTGCTTTAACAACCATAAGGCAGATGTTTTGATTAAGCATAGCTTTTTCCAGAATCTCAAACATTATGCCCATCCTCCTAAATTATCATTAATTAAAATATACAAGCTCGTCATCAGGCTTCTCGGCCGGTGTATATTCTTCAATATACAATACAGGCCCTTTGCCCTTATATTCCATGGCAAATTCGCATTTTATCCTAGCCGTAAGATTAATCCACGATTTATGCGCAATCTCTTTGGATTTGTCATATTTTGCTTTAAAACCTATAAACTGTACGTCTTCGATACAGCAAGTCATTGCAAAACGTCCCGGTACAAAAACTCCCGACTTCATCTTATCCGGATTATAGCAAAGCGCCAGGAATTTAACCGTCTTGCCATCATATTTCTTAGGATTCTCCTGCGCATCCATAAACCAGATTGCATAATCCATATCCGAAATCTCAATTACATCCTGATTAATATCAAACGGCAATGGTTCCGGTGTCTCATCAATCGTACCGTCTTTCTTTTCGTATACAATCTGAGCTCTTCTGTTATTGGTCTTAACCGCCGTTCTGAACTTAATCTTCGGAGTATTCTCATCCGAACGATTGAAAATTACAACATCGGATAAAAACAACTGCTCCATCATCATTGCTCTCATATTGGTAAGATAATTACCAAATGTCGTAGAATCGACCGTCGTAAGAGTCTGTACAAGCTCACAATTCTCAGGCAGGAGGCCCTCGTTAAAGCAAGCCACCTCCCAGGTTCCGTTGTACTCAATAAATATATTGTCAGGCTTATAATCCTTAAGACACTTGTTAATGAAATCCGTGTTGAAGTTCTCTTTCTCCTCACACATAACAAGGTCCGTATTCATCTTCTTAAGCTCGTCAACATCAAATTCAACGTCACCGTCTTCACAGCAGATAATTAAATTCTTATTACCTACTCCGAACCCGTTCTCGATAAGCGTCTCTTTGATAAGCGACGTCTTACCGCTATCCATAAAACCGGTAAAAAGATATACCGCAATACTCTCCTGCATATCCTACCTCAACTTACATTCCGAATAATTCTTTAATCTCTGCTTCGTTAACCGAAGTACCGATTACCACAAGGCGTCCCGTATAATCAGGTGCACCGTCGCGCATCTCATAATCACCCGGTACCATATCGAAGTAAATCCACTTACCATCTGTTGCCGGTATCATTCCCTTTGCACGAAGAATTGTAGACTCGTACTTCTCGGAATTAACCAATGTATCAAGCGCTTTTTCAACTACGCTTCTATCAAACTTGTGCGGAGTCTCGATTCCGATTGAAGTAAATACTTCATCCGCATGATGATCATGATGGTGATGATGCTCATGTTCCTCATGATCGTGGTCATGATGACAGCAATGATCATGCTCTTCCTCGTGATCATGATCGTGGTCGTGATGACAGCAATGATCGTGCTCTTCCTCATGGTCATGATCGTGATGGCAGCAATGATCATGTTCTTCCTCGTGATCATGGTCATGATGGCAGCAATGATCATGCTCTTCCCCGTGATCATGCTCGTGATGATGATGCTCATGCTCATGTGCCTCATGTGCTTCATGAGCTTCCTTCATAAGATCGTCAAGAAGATTACTCTTCTTCTCTACTGCTGCAAGAATTGTCTCTCCGTTAAGTTCATTCCAAGGCGTTGTAATAATCGCCGCATTTGGATTCTTCTCCTTCATGACATTTACGACTTCTTCAAGCTTCGCATCATCAATTTCCTGTGTTCTCGATAATACAATGGTTGTAGCAAATTCAACCTGGTTATTGAAGAATTCACCAAAAGCTTTCATCTGTTTTAATGCCTTATTTGCATTAACAACGGTTACGAGCGCATTTAATTTAACAGGTACGCTCTTCTCAACATCTACAACGGATGCCATAACATCAGAAAGCTTACCTACACCCGAAGGCTCAACCAGTATTCTGTCCGGATGAAATCTGTCACATACTTCGCCGAGGCTCTTTGTAAAATCGCCGACAAGAGAGCAGCATATACATCCGGAATTCATCTCGGTAATCTCTATGCCTGCATCCTTTAAGAATCCGCCGTCAATACCGACTTCGCCATATTCATTCTCGATAAGTACAACCTTCTCTCCTTTAAAAACCTCTTCAAGGAGTTTCTTTATAAGAGTTGTCTTACCTGCTCCCAAGAATCCCGAGATTATATCAATCTTTGCCATTCTAACTCAACTTCCTTTCGTATTATGTATATTACATTCTTTCCGGTGCTTCGAATCCAAGTAAATCTATGGATGTCTCGAGCACTTCTTTTGTAAGCTTAAGTAATAATATATAACTTGCCTGCTTCATTTCGTCTTCTTCCGCCATAATATTGGTCTCATGGTAGAAATGATTAAATGTATTGGCAAGCTCATATATATATGCACATACCTTATGTGGTGCATACTCCGCCGCTGCGTTCTCGATCATTGCCGTAAATCCTGCAAGCATAAGCATAAGGTCTTTCTCCGCCTTGGAACCTGACGGCAAGATTACCTTGCCTTCTGCGCTTTTACCTGCCGCTGCATACTTATTAAGAATCGACTTGATACGAACTATCGAGTAAAGAAGATAAGGACCTGTGTTTCCCTCAAAGGATGTGAACTTTTCTATATCAAATATATAATCCTTCGTTGCCTGGTTGGAAAGATCACCATACTTTAATGCTGCAAGTCCTACAATCTTAGCATTTCTTCTGGCCTCTTCATCATCATCAACCGGATGATTGTTAACTATCTTATTGTACATCTCGTCTTCAACTTCATTAAGAAGATTGGACAGACGCATTACTCCACCGTCTCTTGTCTTAAAGGGCTTGCCGTCCTTACCATTCATCGTACCAAACCCTATATGAACAAGCTTCATATCATCCTTAACATATCCGGCTTTTCTTACAACTCTGAATACCTGTGTGAAATGAAGCTCCTGACGCTTATCTACAACATAGATAATCTCATCAGGATTCTGGTCATGTACACGCATCATAATTGTGCCTATATCCGTTGTTGCATAAAGCGCTGCACCATCAGACTTTCTTATAAGACATGGAGGCATCTCTCTTTTATCGCCTTCTTCCGCAACGTTAACTACAAGAGCACCGTCACTTATCTCTGCGATCTTACGCTCCTCAAGATCCTTGATCATATCAGGAATATAAGGTTGCGCATTACTCTCACCGAGCCAGAGATCAAAATCCACATTAAGATTACCGTAATTGATTTTAAGGTCTGCGAAAGAGAGTCTCAATATATGGTCAAGCAGCGCTCTGTACGCACGGTTACCCTGCTGCATCTTACTTGTAACTTCCATTGCTTCCTGATGATAATCATCATGCTCCTTCGAATATGCAGACGCAAACGGATACATCTCTTCGAGATCCGCCAGAGTAAACGGAGCCTCCTCCGGATACTCGCCAGTATAATTATCATCAAAATAACAAAGATCAGGTTTTCTTCTTCTAAGTTCCGTAATAAGAAGACCTATCGGAAGTCCCCAGTCTCCAATATGAATATCTCCGTATACCCTATTGCCTGTATATCTTAAAATTCTCTTTATACTCTCTCCGATAATAGCCGGACGTAAATGTCCAATATGAAGCGGCTTGGCAACGTTAGGTCCACCATAATCGATAACAATTGTCTTGGGATTATTATTCTCTTCAAGTCCGAACTTTTCTTCCTTGCCCATAAGATTGATTCTCTCGGAAAGAAACTTGTCGGAAATATCCATATTAAGGAATCCCGGCTTAACCGATTCAACCTTGGCAAACATATCATTGCAGCTAAGCTTTGCAGCAATTTCATCCGCAATGACAAATGGTGCCTTATGTGCCTCTTTTGCACACGCCATAGCACCGTTACACTGATATTCACAAAGATCCGGTCTGTTTGATACGGTTACCTTTCCGTAAGTACTGTCATAGCCACAATCCTCAAAAGCTTTTTCCACAACAGCCGATATCTCATCAAGCAATTTCTTCATATATCCATCCTACTCCTTTATATATTTCCTACATAAAAAACGACTCCGTAAGCATCATCATTCCTACCGTGTCAACGGAACCTGTCATAATAATTTCATCATTGTCATCCATCTCTACATTAAGGTCGCCTCCGGGCTGGCTTACAACTATCTTGCGATCCGTAAGTCCGAGGCGGGTTGTAACCGCTATCGCGGCACAAGCTGATGTACCCGATGCAAGTGTATACCCCGCACCTCTCTCATATACTTCTATTTCCACGTGATCTCTGCTGATAACATGAAGCATCATGAAATTGATTCTTTCCGGGAAATAATCTGCAGATTCAACAAGAGGTCCCAATTCCATAACTTTATCGTAATGAACCTCATCCGTAAGATATGCACAATGAGGGTTACCTACGCTTAAACATGTTACCTCATACAAATCTCCGCCAAAATACATGGGTTCATTGATAACTTCTCTTTCTTCGCCAATAACCGGAATCGCCGATGCATGAAAGTCAGCTTTGCCCATCTTGGCTCTTACTAACGTCGCATCCTCATTAAGGAATTCTACAAAAGCTCTTCCGCTTGCAGTATAGAACTCTGCACTTTTCCCCGTAACATAACCTTCATCATGAAGATACTTCGCAAAAATTCTGATTCCCGTACCGGAATTGGAAGCTTCCGAACCATCAGGATTATAACATCTGACCGAAATCTTATCTCCCTCTCTTATGGGTCCGTACAGTATTCCGTCGGCTCCGATACCGAAATTACGCTTACAAAGCTTTCTTATATGTGATTCCTGCAAATTGACATTACACTTTGCAGGGTCTATTACCAGATAATCATTACCCAATCCATGGTATTTCTTAATCATAAAAGAATCCAATTTAAGATTAACCTCCGATTACACTTATTTATCCGCCGAATTCTCGTCAATTATGCTTTGCAGTTCATTGTTCCTCATTTTAAGAATCTCTTCTGCCTGTGCTCTTGTCTCATCAGACACATCACCCTTGCCGTATTTGCCTGAATAAGAACCTGTAGATTCATTATAATCAGGATCCTTCACACTGTTTGCACCGGCAATCTTCTCTTCCCACTCTTTGCGCTTTGCTTCTTCGTCTGCCTCTGCTTCTGCCTGAAGCCTGCGGAAAATCTCATCCGCCTGAGCAAGTACATCAGGATCGATATCCGATACATCGAGTGTCGGGTCAAGTATCTCGACGCCTTCCGAGGCTCTGCCACTCGCGGAATCACCTGTTGTCTCATCTATCGACTCGGCATAATTATCTTCAAGACTTGATTCCGCACGTCTCATTGCTTCCTCTTCTTCTACCGTCACAAAATGAACCCGGCTTCTTTTAACAACGGTTTTCTTAAGATCGTCTTTAAAATTTCTTTTATCTATCGTATCTATAATAGGTGCTCTGTCTTTCATATCGCCACCTCCGAATAATCAAATCCCCAAAAAAGGCATAATTCTGATAATATTATACTACTACGCGCCTAAAAAGCAAAGTTTTGGGCACATCTTTATTACAGAAGAGGCTTCAAGGCGCGTTCAAGAATGCCTGTCATATAAGCTATAGCAACACCATAATTTGTCATCGGTATTCCCTTGGACTTTGCAAGCTCCATTCTATGCTCCATCTCTTTATCGTTAAGCATGCAGCCTCCGCAATGAATAATAAGCTTTGCGCCATCTATCGAATTATCAAAATCTCCGCCGCTTGTAAACTTGAATCTCGGTTCTATTCCCGTAAAGCGCTTAATAAGATTCGGCAGCTTAACAGTTCCTATATCGCCACACTGTCTATGGTGTGTACAGCCTTCCGAGATAACAACCGTATCCGTAACCGACAGTGTCTTAAGCTTCTTGACCGATTCCGCAAGATACAGAATATCGTAATTAAGTCGTGCAAGAAGAATCGAGAAAGATGTAAGTGGAATATCTGCAGGAACTATTCTGTCAACACCGGCAAATGCCTGACTATCGGTAACCACAAGTGCAGGAGCTTTTTTAAGCGAATCAAGAGCGGCCGCAAGCTCATCAACCTGAACAACCATCGTAATTCCGCCAAAGTGTAATACATCTCTTATTGCCTGCTGCTGCGGAAGTATCATCCTTCCCTTCGGTGCCGACTCATCAATAGGAGTTACGAGAATAATCACATCGTCCTTATTTACGAGCTTGTCAAGCATATGCGTATCCTTAATCCTGCCCTTCATAAGCTGTCCCAGATACTCTCTCAATTCGTTGATATTAACCTTATCTCTGGCACTTACGTAGAATACATGTCCGTCAACCATAGGATCCGATTCAAATCTTCTCCTATCGGAGTCCTTCATCTTATCAATCTTATTGACAACGATAACATACGGAATCTTTCTTTCTTTCATCTCCGAGATCAAAGAAATCTCTGATTTCCCAAGAACTGTCGTACCATCTACCACAATTAAGGCAAGATCTGTGCTTCTTAACACTTCAAAAGCCCGTAAGATTCTATCCTTGCCCAATATGCTTTTGTCATCAAGTCCCGGAGTATCCGTAATTACAACAGGGCCAAGAGGCAGAATCTCCATTGATTTGTGAACAGGATCTGTAGTCGTTCCCGGGAGATCCGCAACAATCGAAATCTTCTGTCCCGTTATTGCATTAATAAGTGAGGACTTACCTGCATTGGTATGTCCGAATATTCCTATATGTATTCTTTCCGATTGCGGTGTATCTGTTAATCCCATAATAACCTCCTAAATACGCGATTACGTCACTTTATAATAAAAGGCGTACCATCATGTGATACGCCCCTTGATATTCTGATTATTTCTTGGAGTTCTTCAAAAAATCAGGTACCTGAATATTCTTACGCTCCACTTTGCTCTCTATAGGCTCTGTTCTTCTGATTCCCGGCAACGGATCGTGAATCTGAGGCTGCTGCTCCTGCTGAACCTGTGGCTGCACAGGTCTTGTTGCCTGCTGCTGCTGATTAGGATTCGGCACATATGATCTTGCAGGAGGTGGAGTAACCGGTACTCTCTGCTGCGGTGGATTCGTTCTTGCAAGTCCGAGTCTGTCGCTGACACTTGTAGGCTTTGACTCAAGTCCTGTTGCTATTACGGTGATTGAAACCTCATCCTCATTATTCTCATCTGCAAGCATACCGAAAATAATATTGGCATTATCACCAACGAGATCCTGTACATATGATGCAGCCTCATCCGCATCATAAATCGAAATATCACCGGTCATGTTAATAATAACATGTGAAGCACCATTGATGGATGTCTCAAGAAGCGGACTGGATACTGCAAGCTTAACGGCTTCAAGTGCCTTGTTCTCTCCTCTCGCGCTACCGATACCGATATGTGCAACACCCTTATTCTCCATGACTGTCTTAACATCGGCAAAGTCAAGGTTAATTGTTGCCGGCTTATTGATAAGATCCGTAATACCCTGAACTGCCTGCTGCAATACCTGATCTGCCTTCTTCAATGCATCTGTCATTGAAGTTCTTCTCTCCGAAATCTCAAGAAGCTTATCATTAGGGATTACAATCAAAGTATCTACGCAATCCTTAAGACGCTCAATACCGGAAAGAGCATTGCTCATTCTCACACGAGCTTCGAATCTGAAGGGCTTTGTTACAACACCTACAGTCAATATACCAAGGTCTTTGGAAATCTTGGCTACAACCGGCGCTGCACCGGTACCTGTACCGCCGCCCATACCGCAGGTTACGAATACCATATCCGCACCTTCCAAAGCTGCTCTTATATCCTCTTCGGATTCCTCTGCCGCCTTCTGACCGATCTCAGGCTGCGCGCCTGCTCCCAGCCCCTTTGTAAGCTTCTCACCTATCTGAATGGCTTTCTCTGCCTTGCAGAGCTTAAGTGCCTGCTTATCCGTATTAATACCGATAAATTCAACACCGCCAATATTCTCATCTATCATACGATTAACCGCATTGTTGCCGGCTCCGCCGACACCGACTACGATAATCTTCGCATTAACGTCTATTCCTCTATCCTCTAATTCAAGCAAGGGTTCTTCCTCCTTTATCTATCTCTATGTAAAAACA
>JAILJL010000017.1 GCA_024694785.1 Lachnospiraceae bacterium | reverse complement strand
TCCAACATTCAGATCATGAACAAGCCGGAATCTGAGGATGAGGAGGCGATGGACATTGAATAACAAAGCCTCCAGATATCTTGCGGGACCCTACGTAGTGTGGATCGTCGGATTCATCGTGATCCCGCTGCTCACCATCCTGTATTACGGTTTTACAAACGATGCTAATGCCTTCACCCTGAGCAATCTCATGGAGATCTGCCGCTGGGAAAACTACAGGCCACTGTACAGGGCGCTGATGCTTTCTGCAGCCAGCACGATAGTTTGCTTCCTGATAAGTGTCAGAAGAATGTATATATGACACCCGAGATAGAAGATATTATGGAGATGAATTCGACCGATTATCAGATCGACGATGCGGTAATGATCAATTATCTCGGAAGAACTTTTACCTTTGAACAAAGAATAGTAAAACGTGTATTTGATATTGTAATCTCGGTAGTTACGCTTATTCTTACAAGTCCGATCCTTCTTATTGCGATAATACTTATTAAGGCAGAAGATGGCGGAAGTATTATCTATAAGCAGGCACGTGCGACGATTAACGGAAGAATCTTTAATGTATATAAGCTCCGAACGATGAAAGAAAATGATAATTCTCATTCCGCAACCATAGATGATGACAGAATTACAAGAATCGGCAAGTTTTTAAGAAGAACGAGAATTGATGAGATTCCGCAGGTATATAATGTCCTTAAAGGGGATATGTCATTTGTGGGACCGCGTCCCGAGATGGTTAAGAATGTCGAGAAGTATACGGAAGAATTGCCTGAATTTGCATATAGACTCAGGGTTAAAGCGGGACTTACAGGATATGCGCAGATTGCCGGTAAGTATAATACCACACCGCGTGACAAGCTTATCATGGATATGATATATATCGAGAAGTTCTCGATTCTGCTTGATATACAGCTTATATTAAAGACGGTTGTTGCGGTATTCTCTCCGGATTCGTCCGAAGGATTCGTTAAAGAAAACGGGAATGCTTTGGGTCTTACTCTTGATATGACGGGAGTAGAGAAAGAGGGTTAACATGTCTGACGTTTTTACTTATATCAATTGGAGAGGCGATCTTACATTCAGGAAATCGCAGTTTAATGAAGTTGATAATCTTATATTTTCGGTACTGGCATATGCGACATTTGAGGGGATTCTTTCACCTTCGGATAAGTACGGGGATAAGTATTACAAGCCTAAAATGACTTTATTTGAGGCCGCCGATGCATTCTATACCATTCATACCCTTGAAGAAGTTCATAAAATGAGCCATCCTCAGCGCCGCGGCGCAGAGATTCTTTTTGAGATGGCTAAGGCCAAAAGATTCCAGGATTGTATTCTTTCGAATTATGTATCAAAAATAAGTGACGAGTGCGGGCAGCAGTTCGCCGCAATTACAATAGATCTCGGAACTGATGCTATATATGTTGCATTTCGCGGAACCGATGATTCGGTGGTCGGGTGGAAGGAAGATTTGTACCTTGGTGTTGCATCGCATATTCCTTCGCAGATAGATGCAAGAAATTATCTTACGGAAGTTGCAAAAGAGCACGGAAGGAAGAGATTATTTGTAGGCGGACATTCAAAGGGTGGCAATCTCGCAGTATATGCGGCATCGCAAGTCGGTAAGAGAATTAAGAACAGGATTATCCGCGTATATAATAATGACGGTCCGGGCTTTAGAAGAGAGTTCATCGAGACCGAGAATTATAGAGATATCTTACCGAAGGTAAGAACAATCGTGCCGGAAGATTCAATTATAGGAATGCTTCTTGAACACGAAGAAAGCTATACCGTTGTAAGAAGTGTGGCATCGGGGACATCGCAGCATAATGGCTTTACATGGGAAGTGCTGGGAAGACATTTTATATATCTTGAAGATACCTCAAGATCGAGTCGGACAGTTAATAAGATCATATCGGACTGGCTTAGAAATATGCCGCCGGATAAATTCCGGGAAGCGGTAGATACTTTATTTGCGCTTATAGAGGAACAGGGACTTGAAACCTTTACGGAAGCCAAGAACGAGCCTTTAAAGAAGGCCTATGCGGTATTAAAAGAAGCTGCACATCTTGACGATGACAAGAAGAAGGTTGTAAAAGATACCATAAAGCTTCTTCTTAAGAAGGGAAGAGAAACTGTGTGGAAGGAAATCCCGAACCCGTTTGCACAGCAGGATGACGAGGAGCTTAATGGCAAAGAAGGTAAAGAATAATAAGGAAAGATTAATATATAGAGTATCGGTCCGCACTTTTGTGGAATTCATATTAAGAAGTGGCGATATTGATAGCAGAAGAGGTAATCTTGGCGAAGCTGAGGCTATGCTTGAAGGTGCGAAATTGCATCGAAGGATTCAAAAGAGCATGGATAGCGGCTATAGCGCCGAGGTTGCCTTAAAATTATGTCTTTTTGAAGATGACTATGATTTCATCTTAGAGGGACGCGCAGACGGAGTGTTCAAAAGCGGCGACCTTAATATGATAGATGAGATTAAAGGAATGTATATAAGTATGGCCGAGCTTGAGGAGCCTATAGAAGTTCATCTTGCGCAGGCGAAGTGCTACGCATATATGCTCGCAACGGAAGAAAACTACGACAGAATGGGTGTGAGGATGACGTATGCGGATCTTGACACTTATGAAACCAAGTACTTTGAATCGGAATATACTTATACCGAGCTTGAGGATTGGTTTGAGAATCTGTACAGGGAATATACTAAATGGATTGAATTTGAGATAGAAGCAAAGCGTAAAGTGATTGAATCCGGAACTGCGCTTCAATTTCCGTTTCCTTATAGAGAAGGACAGGAAGAACTGGTCAAAGACGTATACAGGGCAATTCTAAGGAAGAAGAATCTGTTTATCGAGGCCCCGACAGGTGTCGGTAAGACGGTGAGCACGATTTATCCTGCAGTAAAAGCGCTTTCAATGAAGCTTTCCGAGAAAATATTCTATCTTACGTCTAAGACAATTGTTAGGACAGCGGCATTAGACTGTTTCGGGAAGCTTATAGATAATGGTCTTATTGCAAGGGTGGTTACGATAACGGCAAAGGATAAGGTGTGTTTCCTGGAGAAACGTGCTTGTAACCCTATTGAGTGTCCTTACGCAAAGGGATATTATGACAGAGTTAATGATGCGACGTACGAATTCATTAAGACACCGGGTGTATACGATAGGGAAGCAATAATAGATGCGGCAAAGAAGTATGAGATATGCCCCTTTGAATTCTCGCTTGATGTGTCACTTTGGTGTGACGCTGTTATATGTGATTATAACTATGTATTCGATCCTAATGTGTATTTGCGGCGCTTCTTTGAGGAAGGAATTAAGGACAGCTTCATATTCCTTGTAGATGAGGCTCATAACATGGTCGACAGAGGCCGCAAGATGTATTCCGCGGAAGTTTCAAAAGCCGAAGTGCTAAGGATGAAGCAATTTATGATATCCGAGAATATGCCGCATGTTGCAAGAGAACTTGATAATCTTAATAAGATTATGCTGAGCTTAAAAAGGGATTGCGAAGAATACAAAGTTTTATTGGTGTATTCACAATTAAATCTTGCAATGCATCGATTGAATAACGCGATTTCGCAGATGTATGAGATTAATAAAAGATATAGGGGCGGAGAGGCCTGGGATGATTTCTCGTTACGTATTCGTCATTTTGTCAATATGCTTGAGATAGCTGATGATGATTACATATGCTACACTGAGCATGACGAAGATGGGGATTTTGTAGTTCATCTTGCATGTATAGAGACTGCAAGGGTATTACAGGAAAAGGAAAATGTTGCAAGATCCACGGTATTTTTCTCTGCAACGCTTCTGCCAATCAATTATTATAAGCATATGCTGACACAGGAAAAAGAACCGTATGCTATCTACGCGAAAACTTCCTTTGATAACGATAAGAAAAAGGTGTTTATCGCGACGGATGTAAGCAGCAAGTATACAAGACGCAATAAGGCAGAATATGAGAGAATCGCCGCGTATGTTGAAAAGGCATATGAAGCGCACCCGGGCAACTATATGGTATTCTTTCCGTCATATAAGATGATGTTAGACGTATATGACGAGATGCGTAGTGAGTGGCGCGAAGAGGAAGACTTCATTATTCTGCAGACCATGGATATGGATGAGAGTAGTCGCGAAGAATTTTTACAGAATTTCGGTGAGAATACAAAGCGTATAGGATTTGCGGTCCTAGGCGGAGTGTTTTCGGAGGGAATAGATTTAACCGGCGACAGGCTTATAGGCGCGATAATCGTAGGTACGGGATTCCCGAAGACGAGCCACGAACGGGAAGTATTAAAGAATTATTATGACGATAACGGAAAGTCCGGATTTGATTATTCATATAGATTTCCGGGATTAAATAAGGTATTGCAGGCGGGAGGACGTGTTATTCGAACCGCAGAGGATAAGGGCGTAATTTTACTTCTCGACGAGCGCTTTTTGCAAAATGACAATAAGGCGCTTTTACCGAAAGAATGGGAGAATTATGAGACAGTAACAATCGAAAATGTATCTGATAAAATTCGAACTTTTTATCAATGATAAAGGTGACTAATTGACTGATACGTGATAGAATTGTTTGTG
>JAILJL010000014.1 GCA_024694785.1 Lachnospiraceae bacterium | reverse complement strand
CCTTATATATCTGCTTGCGAAGATAATAATAGAGAGAAATGAACATGCAATATCTATGACAAAGATACTCGGATTCACAAATGGCGAGATAGGAAGCCTTTATATTGTTCCTACAGCAATAGTTGTTTTGCTGTTTGCGGTAGTTGGACTTGTAATAGGTTATTTTCTTATGATATGGATATTCCATGTTTTCATGTTACAGATGGATGGTTATTTTGCATTTTATATGAGTACTCCATCTTTAATTTTGTCAGTTTTGTATCTGCTTATAGGATATGCTTTTGTCTCTTTGATTGACTATATAAGAATCAGGCATATACCTATGGATGTAGTGCTGAAAAGGACTGAATAGATATTTTAATGCCCCGTGGAGCGGGGCATTAAATAAGTAGGTTGGTTAGCGGATGCTAACTCAAAATATTATTTAATTATAGAGGAGCCAATCATGAAAAAACGCGGATTATTATCATGGATACTTGAATTTGCAGGACGAAAGAAAAGCTACTATCTGGGAAGCGTACTACTTGCCATATCCGGAGTAGCAGCTTCTTTTGTACCATATCTTATAACTGCAGATATAGTAAGGAATCTGTTGAATGGCAACAAAGAACCTGTGTATTATCTTATCAGAGTAATTCTTATGGCAGTGCTCTGGGTTATCAGAGTAATCTTGCATAATATCTCAACGACACTTTCCCATATTGCGACATTTACGGTCCTTGGCGGAATAAGAAAGCAGTTATGCGAAAAGCTTTCGAGGATACCGCTTGGTTCTGTGCTTGATGACAACAGCGGAAGCTATAAAAATATAATAGTTGAGCGTGTGGATTCGATGGAAACCACTCTTGCTCATATCATACCGGAATTTACAGCAAATATCTTACTCCCGTTAGTTATTTTCACTTATATCCTTATCATCGATTGGCGGATGGGGTTATCCAACCTCATCTCCGCCTTAATCGGTGTAATTTGTGCTGTTGTAATGTTTGCGAAAAGCAAAGGTTTGTTTGAATACACAGTGCAGAAGACTAAGCATTTAAATGATACTGCGGTTGAATATATTAATGGTATTGAAGTTATTAAGGCTTTCGGAAAGACCGGAAGCTCGTATGAGAAGTTTGCGAATGCAGCAAGAGAAGGTGCGGATTGCTTCATTAACTGGATGAGAAAATGTATCTGGTGGAATTCTGCGACAATGAGCTTTATGCCTGCAACTTTCCTTGGTGTTTTGCCTGTAGGACTTTGGCTTGTCAGAAATAATTCTTTAAGTGCCGGGGATTTTATAACCTGCATAATTCTATCTGCGGGTCTTATAACGCCTCTTGTTATAGCTTTTTCTTATACAGACGATATCGCAAAAATGAACACCATATTCGGTGAGGTTACCGAGATTATGGAAAGAGAAGAGATGATAAGACCGAACACATTGGCAAAAAAACCTGTGGGAAATGATATATGCCTTAAGGATGTGAGGTTTACATATAAGGACAAGGAAGTCTTGCATGGCATCAACATGGAAATCAAAAGCGGTGAGATCGTAGCAATTGTAGGTCCGTCAGGTTCAGGAAAAAGCACGATCACAAGGCTTATTGATTCTTTATGGGATCCTGACTCGGGTGTTGTTACATACGGAGGAGTAGATATAAGACAGCTTCCGCTTGAATATTATATGAATCAGATCGCATATGTTGCCCAGGATAATTATCTGTTTGATATGACTGTTAAAGAGAATATAAGGATCGGAAGACCCTCGGCTTCAGATGAAGAGGTAATCGATGCGGCGAAGAAAACAGGCTGCCATGAGTTTATTATGAGTCTTGAAAATGGTTACGACACTATGGCAGGCGGCGCAGGCGGACATTTGTCGGGAGGAGAAAGGCAGAGAATCTGTATTGCCCGTGCAATGCTTAAAGATTCTCCGGTCGTAATTCTGGATGAGGCTACGGCGTATACAGATCCTGAGAACGAGGCACTTGTTCAGGAAAGTGTTGCAAAGCTTGTCAAGGGTAGAACACTGATAATTATCGCGCACAGACTTTCGACAATTAAAGATGCGGATAAAATTTTTGTTGTAAAGGACGGAAATATAGAGGCGTGCGCATCGCATGAAGCCCTCCTTGAAAAATGTCCTCTTTATAAGAATATGTGGGAAGCACATAGCCTTGTAAAAGATAGTGATAATGAAGTCAGCGATGTAAAGGAGGCTGTAACATATGCTTAGAATGCTGAAAAAATTTTTTGATTTTTGTAACAATAAGAACAGACATAAGTTCTATTGGGCTGTTGTACTGGGTGTTGCCGATGCGATGTTGGGCGCAATGAGGATACCTGCTGCTTTCTTTGCAATAACAGCGGTCTTGGATAATAGAATTGACAATAAGTCAATTATGGTCGTTGTGGCTTTTATGCTGGTAAGTACTATAGGTAAGACTGTGGTGAATCGTTTCTCAAATATGCTGCAGACAGAGGGCGGGTATGATACCTGCGCCCTAAAACGTATTGAAATAGGTGAGCATCTGAGATATCTTCCGATGGGTTATTTTAACGATAAAAGTCTTGGACACATAACATCTGTTACAACCAACACTTTGGAGCAGATGAGCGATATTGCAACTCGTGCTGTGATGATGGTATTACAGGGAAGCCTGACTACAGTGGTTATTGCGGCAGGAATGTTCTTCTTTGACTGGCGCATCGGGCTTATATCAGTATTCGAAATAATAGTCTTTCTGCTGGTCAATATTGTCACAAACAAAAGAATAGCTGCTGTTGCGGATGAGAAGATAGAAGCGGATCGTGAGATAGTCGGCGTTGTTCTTGAATATATACAAGGCATTGCGGAAATCAGAAATTATAATATTTTTGCAAAGACAGGTTCCCGGCTTGAAAAAAGCGTAGAACGCAAAAAAAAGGCGGATATTAAGGCAGAGACGACTGCAATTCCTGCTGTGGGACTGCAGATGCTTATATGTAAGCTTGCGGGAGTCATTATCGCAGGCGCATCGCTTTACTTCTATTTTGATGGTTCAATGGGGCTTAATTACCTTATAACGATGCTTATGTGCTCATTCATGCTGTTTGAACCACTTGATTCTGCGGGAATTTACACCGCATTGTTAAAGATCATAGGAAAGGGTGTTGATCTTGCGAATGAGATCTTGAATATTAAACAGATGGATATCGGTGGTGAGAATATCACTCCGGGTAACCATGATATATGCCTTTCACATGTGTCGTTTGCATACGAAAACAGGAAGATAATTGACGATGTAAAGCTTGATATTAAGGAAAAAACCACCACTGCAATAATAGGTCCGTCAGGAGGAGGTAAGACAACGCTTACGTCATTGATCGCAAGATTCTGGGACGTAAATGAGGGAAGCGTATTACTTGGTGGAAGAAATGTAAAAGAATATAGTTTTGATTCTTTAATGGAGAATTTCAGTTTTGTATTCCAGCGGGTATATCTTTTTGAAGATACGATAGCAAATAATATAAGATTCGGGCGCCCTGAGGCATCTATGGATGAAGTTATTGCTGCCGCAAAAAAAGCACGCTGCCACGAGTTTATAAGTTCATTACCGGATGGATACGATACTGTCATAGGCGAAGGCGGAGCGACACTTTCCGGAGGCGAAAGACAGCGTATAGCTATTGCAAGGGCAATTATGAAGGATGCGCCGATAATAATTCTTGATGAAGCCACGGCTAATGTGGATCCTGAAAATGAAAAGGAGTTAACTGAGGCGATAGAGAATCTGACTAAAGAAAAGACCATTATTATGATAGCTCACAGGCTTAAGACGGTAAGAAACGCGGATCAGATTATCGTGATTGATAAGGGAAGAATAGTACAGCGTGGTAACCATGAAAAGCTGATGAAAGAAGATGGAATATATAAGACTTTTATTTCGGGAAGAAAGAAAGCCGTAAGTTGGAAGATAGCATAGAAAAATTGATTAATAAGGAGATTTTGAAAAATGAATTCTAAGAAGTTAGCTGCAAAGGATTTTATAACAATAGGAATTTTTACTGCCATATGGTTTGTGGTAGAGTTTTTATGCGGAATGCTTGGATATATTCATCCTTATATAGTTGCGTCATATGCGATTATCCTTCCTATTGCAGGTGCTGTTCCTATGATGCTTTTTTATAATAAGGTTGAGAAGTTCGGAATGATAAGT
>JAILJL010000192.1 GCA_024694785.1 Lachnospiraceae bacterium | reverse complement strand
GACGTATCTGTCGGATCAGTTCCCGGGACGTGACCTTATGGTGACGATTAAGACTATCAAAGAGTATGCGCTGGGAAGCCGCAACAGTGGCGGTGTATATTTTGCCGGGGACGGATATCTGATAGAGCAGCATGATTTTTTTTCAGATAAGAGCATTGCTGCAAGAATCCAATATCTTCAGGGTGTCAAGGCAATAACGGATTCCTTTGGAATTAAGTTAAGAATTATGCTTGTGCCGACGGCAGGGGAGATTCTGAAGTCGAAATTGCCTGCTTTTGCGACAACGGCAGATCAGATGGAAGTCGTAGACAAGGTAAGAAGCGCGGGATTTGATGTTGTTGATGTGGAAGATATATTAAGAGAACATGCAGATGAGTATATATTCTATAAGACGGATCACCACTGGACAAGTCTCGGTGCTTACTACGGATATTATGCGTATATGGAAGCAATCGGACGTGTACCGCATTCATTGAAAGAGTATACTAAGGAAGTGCTGGCGGAAGATTTCCGCGGTACAACTTTTAACAAGGTGAATTTCCCGTTTGCACCATATGATACAATTGAGGCTTATTATATTAGTGACGATCATCGCGTATATTATAATGAGTCGGATGAGTATAGTGATACGATGTATACGAGAAGTTACTTAAAGAGTGCGGATAAATATGCGGTATTTCTTAACTCAAACCAGGCGTCGGCTAAGATTGCCGGTTCAGGTGAGGGACGCATCCTTATGATCAAGGATTCCTATGCAAATAGCTTTGCACAGTTTATGCCGGAAGATTACGAAGAAGTTCATATGATAGATCCGCGATTCTTTACAGGTGACTTACAGGAATATATCGGGAAGAACCGGATAACAGAAGTCTTGATATTATATAATATACCGAATTTTGCAGAATAGTATAATGCACCTAAGGGGTTCCTTGGGTGCGTTCTTTTATTTTCTTATGTCTTTTGGTAAGTGCCCGGTTATGGATTTGAATGCCTCAGTAAACTTGCTCTGGTTCTCATATCCGACAAGTGAAGCGATTTCTGAGATTGGCTTGTCGGTACTAAGTAAAAATTCTTTTGCGCGGTGTATACGATAGTTTTTCATATATGTTGCAATTGGTTCACTGTATACTTTCTTGAACATGTTTTTCAGTGAGGTTGTATTGATATGAAACCTTGCAGATAATTCTTCTACCGTATATCGTTTGGTTAAATCTGCAGTTATTAAGTCATGAATCTTATTAACTACCTGTATTTGCGTATCATATGAAGACTTTTCTTCGAATATTCCTTCAAACGGACAGTCTATCTCAATCATTCGCTCAATCATTTCATGTAAAAGCTCTGAATAGGCGGTTTCCGAAGCCGTATAATAAGTCTCACGCCCTTCGCGGCGGTTAAGAATAAGTCCTGCATCCTTAAGAATCTTAAGGTGATGGGAAGCTAACGAGCATGTGGTATCAAGGAGAGCCGCAATGTTAACGACACACTCCTCACAATGGCACAGAAGCCATAGAATCTCAGCTCTTTTACTATCAGACAGAATCTTAAAGATTTCTGCCGCCTTCTCAAAAGAGGAGTTTTCCGGAATGCTTGCCGGTAATGAGTGGGGAAGATGACCATGGTCATGTGGTAGATGATTTGACATAGCGTTCTCCTTTCGGACATAATACTTTGTTAATATGATTATATCTTATTTTTAAAAATAATCCAAACGGAAATCAAAACATACCGAATGGAATGCTTTAATGTAGTATGGTTGACTATTTGAGAATCATTCAATATACTTTGTAATATAAAGATAAAATCATTTGGTTCCGAAAGGAGATATATTATGAAAAAGACATATTCAATCGAAGTTGATTGCGCCAACTGCGCTAATCTTATGGAAGAGACAACAAAGAAGGTTAACGGAGTAGCTAATGCAACGGTTAACTTTATGACTCAGAAGATGATAGTTGAATTTGATGAGGGTGCTGATGAGAAGGGTACCATGAAGGAAGTTTTGAAGGCTTGCAAGAAGGTTGAGCCTGATTGCGAGATTGAGCTTTAATGATCAGGGCAGGGAGACCTGCCCATTTGTATGCGTAAAAGGAGCACTTAGGTCATGAATAAGAAACAGAAGAAGATGCTTACAAGAATAATAATATCTGCAGTATTACTCATTCTTGTTAATATAATTCCGATAGATAAGATTCCGCTTCCGGAGATGATATTATTCATCGGAAAGCTTGTAATCTATATCGTAATCTACATAATCATCGGACATGACATATTGCGTAAAGCCGGTAAGGGTATTCTTAACCGCCGTATATTTGACGAGAACTTCCTTATGGCCGTGGCAACGGTCGGTGCTTTTATTCTGGCGATAATAGAGAAGTCCGGTGACTATAACGAGGCCATCGCGGTTATGCTTTTCTACCAGATTGGAGAGCTTTTCCAGAGCTACGCAGTAGGTAAGAGCAGAAAGAATATAAGCGCACTCATGGATATTCGCCCTGATTACGCGAATATAGAGAAGGATGGTGTTCTTGAGAAGCTTGATCCTGACGAAGTTACGGCTGGTACGATAATAGTTGTTCAGCCCGGTGAAAAAGTTCCTATCGACGGTGTTGTGACAGAGGGCACTTCTTCCCTTAATACAGCCGCACTAACGGGCGAGAGCGTTCCGCGCGATGTTAAAGCTGGAGATGAAATTATAAGCGGATGCATTAACTTAAACGGAGTCTTAAAGATTCGCACAACCAAGGCTTTCGGTGAGTCTACGGTATCCAAGATTCTTGAGCTTGTGGAGAACTCAAGCTCCAACAAATCAAAATCCGAGAATTTCATATCGAAGTTTGCAAGAATATATACACCGATTGTGTGTTACCTGGCATTGGCGCTTCTTGTAATTCCGCCAATCTTTAATGTGTTATTATTACATGCTTCGGCAGACTTTACAACGTGGCTGTATAGATCACTTACCTTCCTTGTAGTAAGCTGTCCTTGCGCACTTGTAATAAGCATTCCGCTGACGTTCTTTGCTGCAATAGGCGGTGCAAGCAGGGAGGGAATCCTGGTTAAGGGCTCTAATTATCTCGAGACTCTTTCCAAGACCGGATATGTGGTATTTGATAAGACCGGAACGCTTACTCATGGAGTTTTCAAGGTTAACGGAATTCATTCGTCTTGTGATAAATGCGGAGAATTCTGCGGCTGCGAGCATGAGCATAATGAAGAAGATGCTAAGAGGATCCTCGAATATGCTGCGCTTGCGGAGATTGCCAGTTCACATCCTATAAGTAACAGCCTGAAGGTTGCTTATGGTAAGATGCTTGACAGAAACAGAGTTACTGATATAGAAGAGATAAGCGGTCACGGAATACTTGCAAAGGTTGACGGTATCCCTGTTGCTGTTGGTAATGCGCGTCTTATGGAGCGTGAAGGATACGAATACAAGAAGTGTACGCATCCGGGAACGATTGTGCATATTGCGATTGATGGCAAGTATGAAGGTCATATCCTTATATCTGACGTTATTAAAGAAAATTCCGGGAAGGCTATAAAAGAATTAAGGAATGCCGGAATTATCAGGAATATTATGCTTACCGGCGATGATAGAGTAATCGCAGAACATACTGCAACTGAGATCAAGATAGATGAATTTCATGCGGAATTACTGCCTGCGGATAAGGTAAGTCGTGTGGAAGAACTTTTATCCGGTAAGGAAAGCGGCAGAACGTTGGCATTTGTCGGTGACGGAATCAATGATGCGCCTGTACTTACCCGCGCGGATGTGGGAATTGCAATGGGTGCGATGGGAAGTGACGCTGCAATAGAGGCTGCAGATGTTGTGCTTATGGATGACGATCCTGTTAATGTGCCAAGAGCAATAAAGATCGCAAAAAGAGCGCTTAAGATAGTATACGAAAATATCGGCTTTGCGCTTTTGATTAAGATAGGATGCCTAATCCTGGCCGCAGTCGGGCTTGCCAATATGTGGCTTGCAATATTTGCGGATGTCGGAGTTATGGTGCTTTGTGTATTAAATGCAATGAGGGCACTTATTAAGATTGATAAAAAATCGTAATTAATAACCTGAGGACATAGATCCGATACATATATATGATAAGGTGTATTTGTAGAGCAAAAGGAGGTGCCTATGGATATAGCAGCTTTATCGATGGCAATGTCATATTCGAAGAACATATCGGATATTGGAGTCGCTGTATTGTCCAAGAATCTTGATACCATACAGGATGTTGGGGAAGCTATGATTTCTACTTTGAATCAGGCTCCGGTATCAGAGCTTTCCGTTAACCCTAATGTTGGCGGAAATATCGATATACGTATTTAACGGCCATCACATAACGAAGGAAGAACCGTCTGCTAGGCGGTTCTTCTTTTGTGAACGGACACTGTGACTTTGCGCGTAATTGCTGATTAAAATATCATATAAATTTATCGGAAATTCCGATAAATATCCTTGCGAAAACCACTTTTCAATAGTATCCTTAATATGTTGGATATTATTTTAAAGGGGTGTTTTTATGTCTGAAGAGAAACTCTTTTGCAGCAGCGGAGGATGTACAGCCAAGCTGGGCGCGGGAATTCTGGACAGAGTATTGTCACGTTTACCGCATGGTGAGAAGGACTCTAATCTGCTTATCGGATTTGACAGTAAAGATGATGCAGCGGTATATAAGCTTACCGATGACCTTGCTTTTGTACAGACCCTTGATTTCTTCCCGCCGATGGTTGAAGACCCTTATATATTCGGTCAGATTGCGGCAACCAATGCGTTAAGTGATATATATGCAATGGGTGGAGAAGTTAAGACCGCACTTAATATTGTGTGTTTTCCTGAAACAATGGATCTTAATATACTTGGAGAGATAATGCGCGGTGGCTCGGAAAAAGTCATCGAAGCGGGCGGCAGCCTTGCGGGAGGCCATTCAATTATGGATGCTTCCGTTAAATATGGTCTTTCCGTAACGGGAATTGTTAATCCGAAGAGAATTCTGGCAAATAACGGAATCAGAAAAGGTGATGCGCTTATTCTTACGAAGCCGCTCGGTGTGGGTATTATCTGTACCGCGAATCGAGTTAACGAGGCAAGTAAGGAAGCCATGGATAAGGCTATTAAGTCCATGACTACGTTAAATAAATACGCAGCGGAAGTACTTCGTGATTATGATGTTCATGGCTGTACCGATGTTACGGGATTCGGATTCCTTGGTCATCTTCGAGAGATGTTAGATGGAAAGTATAGCGCTGTAATTCGTGCAGCTGATGTTCCACGATTCGATGAAGCCTTGGATTACGCGGATGAATTCCTGCTCACCGCGGCAGGCCAGCGTAACAGAAACTTTGCGGAAGGTAAAGTCAGATTTAATGACGTGCCGTTCTCAATGGAAGAACTTCTCTTTGATCCGCAGACATCCGGCGGACTTCTTATCGGAATAGATAAGGATAAGGCGGATGAGCTTTTATCAAAGCTTAAAAAGGTATGTCCATATGCCGCCATAGTCGGTGAAGTTACAGATAAAAAAGACTTTGAAGTAGAAGTTATTAAGTATTAGGAGGTATTTTAAAATGATTAAAGTTAATGCTATTGGGGATGCGTGTCCTATTCCTGTTGTTAAGACTAAGGATGCTATTAAGAGCTTAAACGGTGCTGCAGGTGTTGTTGAGACATCCGTAGATAATGAGATTGCGGTTCAGAACCTTACGAAAATGGCTAACCAGAAGGGTTATGGAGTTACATCGGAGAAGATATCCGATAAGGAATATAAGGTAACAATGACTATAGGCGAAGGCGCTACAGCAGATGATATTAAGGAAGAGTGCCTTGTTGTAGATTCCGGAAGAAAGAAAAGACGTGTGGTCGTAATCTCCAAGGATCACATGGGCGAAGGTGCGGAAGATCTCGGTAAGACTTTGCTTAAGGGATTTATATATGCATTAGGCCAGCAGGATGAGCTTCCATCAACAATTCTCTTATATAATGGCGGCGCAAGCGTATCCTGCGAGGGTTCGGTATCACTGGAGGATCTTAAGTCAATGGAAGCACAGGGTGTAGAGATTCTTACATGCGGTACATGTCTTAACTTCTACGGATTATCGGAGAAGCTTGCTGTCGGTGGAGTTACCAATATGTATGATATCGTAGAGAGAATGTCTAACGCTGATCTAATCATTAAGCCTTAATATGCGGTCAGGATTAAATAATGCGAGAGAAGAGATTACAGCTTATCATATCATTTGAGTCGACTGCACATGCGATGGCGGTTGAGGAATATTGTATGGGAAACGGCCTTCCGGGACGTCTTATTCCTGTTCCCAAAGAGATAACGGCGGGGTGCGGGCTTGCATGGAAGGCTGATATTACGCAGAAAGATGAGCTTTTAAAAGCGTTTGCACGTGAGAATATCGAGTATGACGGCGTGTATGAATTGATGATTTAATGAATATGAGTACGGATGCGCGCTATGCAGGTGCAATCGGTGCAGCGTTATTTGCTATGCGCCTCTAATATATGGGAGAAATTAATGATATATCTTGATAATGCAGCAACAACAATGATGAAGCCACCCTGTATGGTGGATGCGGTGACAAAAGCGCTGACCACTATGGGAAATGCTTCCCGTGGTGCCCACGAAACCTCACTTTCTGCATCGCGTGTTATATTTCATGCAAGGAAAACAATTGCCGAATTGTTCAATTGTAAGCGCACGGATCACGTGATATTTACGTCTAATGCAACAGAGGCTTTAAATATCGCGATTCGTGGTGCTATTAAACCCGATAGCCACGTGATTACAACAGTACTTGAACATAATTCGGTCTTACGTCCTTTGTATCTTATGGAAAAAGAAAAGGGCATTTCCTTATCATTTGTTAATTGCGATGATAAGGGAAATGTTGATGCAGCTGACTTTGAGAATCTTATTGATGATAAGACAAGCGCGATAGTCTGCACTCATGCGTCGAATCTTACCGGAAATGTGGTTGATGTTAAGAAAGTAGGTGAGATAGCAAATAGGCACGGGCTCCTTTTCATAGTTGATGCGTCCCAGACTGCAGGTGTACTTCCTATAGATATGGAGGATATGAATATTGATATCCTTTGTTTTACAGGGCATAAGGGCCTTATGGGACCGCAGGGTACGGGCGGTATGTGTATCCGTGAAGGTGTCGAAGTAGAGACCTTTAAATGCGGCGGAAGCGGGGTACATTCTTATGACAAGGAGCAGCCTCGTGATTATCCGACGCGTCTGGAGGCAGGAACCTTGAATAGTCACGGAATCGTAGGATTATCTGCATCGGTGGGATTTATCAAGGAAACCGGTGTTGAGAATATTAAAGCACGCGAAGAAATGCTTGCTTTGCGCTTTTATAACGGAATTAAGAATATAGACGGAATTAAGATATATAGTGATGTTGAAGCAGCTACGCATACCGGAGTCGTTGCGATTAATATAAAAGATTATGATTCGGGGGCGGTTGCAGATACGCTTGCTACCGACTACGGCATAGCAGTGCGAGCGGGGGCACACTGTGCACCTAAGATGCATGAGGCACTTGGTACGGTTGTGCAAGGCGCGGTGCGATTCAGTTTTTCATATTATAGCAAAGAAGAGGAGGCGGATGCTGCAATAGCGGCAGTTCGCGAGATTGCGAATGAATAATCTCAATCTTCCGGAAGTTTTTGAGACTTTTTCAAGATCGGCATTTACGGAGATTTTTGACGGTTAGTATGAATAGTAAAGAGAGAATTAAGACGATAGTTGAAGGCAGAAAGCCTGATCGTCCGCCTGTTATATGTCCCGGCGGAATGATGAATATGATAACGACGGAGTTACTTGAAAAAGGTGGCTTTGCGTTTAATGAAGTACATACAGATTCTGAGAAAATGGCAGCATTGTCGGAGTTTGCTTATCGCAATAAATGCTTCGAGAATGTCGGCGTTCCTTTTTGCATGACTGCAGAAGTAGAGGCTCTTGGTGCCGGGGTTGATATGGGATGTAATAATAGAGAGCCTCGCGTTGTGGGATATCCGCTAACTTCGTTGGAAGAATGGGAGAAGGTGCCATGTTTTGATGTATCGAAGGGGCGCTTTCAAGTTATTAAAGAAGCGATTAATATCTTGAGTAACAGACTTTCCGATGTACCGGTTATCGGTAATGTAACAGGCCCGGTAAGTGCCGCAACGTCCTTGATAGATCCTTCCGTATTCTATGTCGGATTACGTAAAAAGGGACAGATGGCACATGCGCTTCTTAATCATGTG
>JAILJL010000140.1 GCA_024694785.1 Lachnospiraceae bacterium | reverse complement strand
TATAACGCCAAAGATAAGCACGAGATAATTAGGCACGTTCTGGAAGAAGACCCTTAACCTGAATCTTCGCATAAAAGACCACTTCGGCAAGCGCATTGCTTTACTTCTCTTATGCCTTGTAAGATCATGGCGCAAGAAGTGAAGCGGACTTAGCTTAAATTTCTTTACTATCACTATCAGATTGATAAAGAACATTAACACAAGTGGGATTACCGTCGTCTTGAAAATCGCCGCATCGCTCCACACGACATAACATGTCGGAAGGCTGTAACTTTGGTAATACAGGTCAACCGCTACATCCTTAAACACCGTATATCCCAGAATATTGCCAATCAATGCTCCAAGAACAGTCACAATAATAGGCATTGACATATAATGTACCGTAAGCTCCGTTCTGCTATATCCCGATGCCCTTAATGTGCCTATAACCGGAGCTTCCTTATCAACTGTGTTGCTTATGGTTATTGCAAATATGAAAGCTATAACTCCAATAAGAATATAGCATAATATCTCAGCTCCGACAGAATCCCCTTCAATATCGGATATGGCAAAATTACTTGATTGCCTTAGGTACTCAGGCAAAAATGCAGTTACCTCAATACCATTTATATAAGCCTCTTTCATAAGTGTCTCGATAAAATCGTCCGCACGGTCGGCCTTCCTATGCTTGTCATCAGTCTTATCGATGTACTGATATGCATAATTATAATGCACTCTTGAAGTAATTGAATCAAACGCATCTTCCGTAACCATCGCGACATCAAAGCCGAACGCATCAAACATAAGATCTGTATTTGTCTCATGGAGCGTAAGATAATTAACATATGAAATAAGTCCTACTATCCTGAATTGCTTACCATCTATCGTAATGATATCGCCGATTTTTACGCCGACGTTATCCGCATGCATCCTGTCTATAGCGATTTCATCGTTATTGTCCGGGAACCGCCCGTCATTAAGTGAAGCCTTGTTTATCTTAGAGTTTTTTGTAAAAACTCTGACCGTGGCATCTTCTTCACCATCATTATCATTATCTTCCGATGCATTTACATAAAAATTATCATATATGACTACTTCTTCTTTTTCACTTATTGCATCAAGGAAATCTCCGGTTGCTTCACTTGAGATTTCAAAGCTACCGTCTTCCAGATTAAGCGTATCGCGTCCCGAATACACTGCCTCAAGCATACTGTCATGGCCGACATACATTCCGGAAATAACGCCAATCATAAGAACCATGAATATAATGATTACCACATACTTGTGCCAATCAGACTTAAGATTTCTTGGAATTCGTCTGATAAGTGGGTTCTTCATCATCACTCCTCCTTACCATTCAAGTTCTGTTGCTGCAATCTTATGCTCATTAATACTATTATGGCGTACGACTCCATCTCGAAGCTTAATCACGTGATCCGCCATATTCTTGATTGCTTCATTGTGAGTTACCATAATTACGGTACTGCCATATTTTCTGTTACACTCTTCTATCAACGCAAGTATTTCCTTAGACGTGTTGTAATCGAGTGCACCCGTTGGTTCATCACACATAAGTATATCGGGATTCTTAACAACAGCGCGTCCTATAGAGACACGCTGCTGTTGTCCTCCCGATAATTGATTGGGATACTTATATTTATGCTCTTGCAAACCAAGTGTAGTAAGCACTTCTTCGACACCAAGTGCTTTATCCGAAAGAAACGCGCCGACTTCAATATTTTCCTTTACGTTAAGATTCGGAATAAGATTATACATCTGGAAAACGTAACCCAGGTGCTTTCTTCTGTATAGCGTAAGTTCACGCTCACTCATTTCTTCAAGCTTATCACCGTTGATGCTTACAAACCCGGAGTCAGGCGTATCTATCCCGCCGATTATGTTAAGTAACGTCGACTTTCCGGAGCCCGAAGGGCCAAGCAAGACACAGAACTCGCCCTTCTTAACGGTAAAATCCATTCCGCAGAGCACATCCTGTCTTGCTTCACCTTCACCAAAGCTCTTTTTCAAATCCTTTATCTCAAGAAAAGCACCACTCATAGCTTTACTTTCCTCCGTACTTTATTTTTTCTCATCCGAGTGGCAGGAAGCGCACATTTTACAATGTGCGCAATTGCCTCCGCAGTGCGATTTGCCCTGCTTTTTCGCTTTTATCATTGAATATACTATTGCCGTAACGACAGCAAGTAGTATAATCGTTATAACAATTGTTCCTGCATTATTAATTAACCACGAAGCCACAACATCACTCCTTAAATAATTAACTTCTACATCTTAAGCTTATCTGCTTCCTTATACTTCTTAACAAATAACATATATATAATACCAGCTAAAGCTATAATTGCAACTACCAGACCGATTGGATTGATTGCCCCGTTAAAAGCATTACCGAACTGATTAATCATAAGCGCGATTATATATGCAAATCCACACTGATACAAAATTGCAAACCATGTCCACTTAGCATTATTCATCTCGCGCTTAATTGCTCCGATTGCAGCAAAGCAAGGAGCGCAAAGAAGGTTAAATACCAGGAATGAATATCCCGTAATTCCGCTAAAAGCCTGAGATAATGCCTGCCAAGCAGTAAGTTCTCCACCTCCGTAGAGGATTCCCATAGTACCTACAATATTTTCCTTTGCAACAAGTCCCGTGATTGATGCGACTGCTGCCTGCCAATTACCCCATCCAAGAGGAATGAAGATCCATGCGATCAAATTTCCAATCCTTGCGAGTATCGAAAACTCGAGCTCGTCTTCCGCAAGCATGCGGAATCCGTCTGCGGTGAATCCAAAGAAGGACGTAAACCACACTACAATGGTGGAAAGGAGGATAATGGTTCCTGCCTTCTTAATGAATGACCATCCGCGCTCCCACATGGATCTAAGTACATTCCCAATGGTAGGCATATGATATGTAGGAAGTTCCATAACAAATGGTGCAGGTTCTCCTGCAAACATTTGGGTCTTCTTAAGCATAACTCCGGAGATTATAATTGCTGCCATACCGATAAAGTATGCAGATGTCGATACCCATGCGGAACCTCCGAATATAGCGCCCGCTATCATTCCGATGAACGGAACTTTTGCGCCGCAAGGGATAAATGTTGTTGTCATAATAGTCATACGTCTGTCACGCTCGTTCTCAATGGTTCTGCTTGCCATGATTCCCGGAACGCCACAGCCTACACCGATAAGCATAGGAATAAATGATTTACCCGATAAACCGAACCTTCTAAAGATCCTATCAAGTACGAATGCAATTCTTGCCATATATCCACAGGCTTCAAGGAATGCAAGCATAAGGAAAAGCACAAGCATCTGAGGTACGAATCCAAGTACCGCGCCAACACCTGCTACAATACCTTCCAGTATAAGACCTTTTAACCAGTCTGCCGCATTAACAGCATCAAGTCCCGATTCCACAAGTGCCGGAATACCCGGAATCCAGATACCGTATTCTGCCGGATCTATTTCTTCACCATATTTATCAATAACCGCTACCGCATCTTCATAATCATCAAGCGATGCTGTCTCTTCGGTAACTTCCAATGTCTCATCATCAACCGAGAGGTAAGTAAATTCGCTCACAGGCTCTGTACCGTTATTATCAACATACGCATTATAGCCTTCGATTATCGCGTTTGCACCATCCACTTCTTCCTGTATTTCCGCATATCCGTTATCAATTCCGAAAAGGTGGAATCCGTCTCCGAATATGTTATCATTGGTAAAGTCCGTAGCCGGTGCACCGACACCAACCATGGCAATCCAATATACAATGAACATAATAAGTGCAAATATCGGCAATCCCAACCATCTGTTGGTTACTATCTTGTCGATCTTATCCGAAGTCGTAAGTGAACCTGCATTCTTCTTCCTATAACAGGACTTAATAACTTCAGCAATGTATATATATCGCTCGTTTGTTATAATGCTTTCCGCATCATCGTCAAGCTCTGCCTCTGCGGCCTTTATATCATTCTCGATATGATTCATCTTATCTGCAGGTATATTCATACTTGCAAGAACCTTATCGTCTCTTTCAAATATCTTAATCGCATACCATCTCTGTTGCTCTTCAGGCATATCATGCACAACCGCTTCTTCAATATGTGCGATCGCATGCTCAACAGGACCCGAGAATGTATGTTGAGGTACTGTCTTTCCCGATATTGCGGCATTAATCGCAATCTCCGCAGCCTCTGCAATTCCGTCACCCTTAAGTGCGGAAATCTCCACAACCTTGCATCCAAGTCTCGTTGCCAGATCATTGATATTAATCTGATCGCCGTTTTTTCTCACCACGTCCATCATATTAACAGCAACGACCACCGGTATTCCAAGCTCGGTGAGCTGTGTCGTAAGATATAAGTTTCTCTCTAAATTAGTACCGTCAATTATATTTAGTATCG
>JAILJL010000097.1 GCA_024694785.1 Lachnospiraceae bacterium | reverse complement strand
TACGGATCTTTTGGAGTACTTCCTGACCCAGCTTGACGAACTCGACGCATTACATGCAGTGTCTGATATATATAACAGATTTGCGATGGGCGATGATTTTGCGGACATTGAAGAGTGGATTAGTGACTGGGGCATTAAATTCGGAAATGAGGTCGAATTACAGCAGGTAATCAGTAATATAGTTGAAGGGTATTATAATACCCGAATGCAGGAATTTCAGGGTCATACGTATAAAGAGTGGATTGAGATAGATCCGTCCTACGGCGATTATAAATGGAACAGGATAATTGCCGATACGGATACCATGGCGGATACTTTGAGAAAGAATGAGGAGCTTCTTACAAAGCTTGGCTTTGAGGTTGATTATCAATCCAAGGCTACGGAGATTTCCACGATGACATACCCTAAGGGAATTGATGGCGGAGGCGAGGTTGTCACGACGAGAAAGATATATCCGCGCGATCTCTGTCCTTGCGGAAGCGGTAAGGAATATAGATTTTGCTGCATGCAATGAAAGAAAAGTTAATAATTATTGAAAAAAGCAAAAAGGACTATCTTTTTGCTTTTTTTTGCGATATAATAAGCGCTGTTTGATTAATAAGCGGTGGCGCTTAGTATAAAGCTTATATGCTTTGGAGGTATTTATTATGGCATTAACGTTAATAAGTCTTGCGGCTGCACTTGCCGGCGGACTCTTGATGTCACGTCTTGCGAAGAAGGTCCACCTTCCGGCAGTTACGGCGTATTTAATTGCAGGTCTTTTGCTTGGTCCGTTCTTCCTTGGAAGAATAGGCATAGAAGGATTAGGTTTTACGACACTTGATGAAGTAGCGGGGCTTAAGATTATAAGTCAGGTTGCCCTTGGATTCATTGCTTTTGCAATCGGTAACGAGTTCCGTTTATCGTCTTTGAGAGTTATGGGTAAGCAGGCGATCACAGTCGGTATTTTACAGGCTGTAATTACTACGGTGGTTGTGGATATAGCTTTGCTTGTCGTACATTTTATTGACCCGTCTTTAATATCCGTATCGTCAGCAATAACACTGGGGGCTATCGCGGCAGCTACGGCACCTGCGGCAACTCTTATGGTTGTTAAGCAGTATAAGGCAAATGGCCCTTTGACCAAGCTTCTTCTTATGGTTGTTGCTATCGATGATGCTGTGGGACTTGTACTTTTCTCTGTATCATTCGGTATCGCAAGAGCTTTGGAACAGGGTTCGATTAGTGTAATAAGTGTGGCTGTCGAGCCGATTATTGAGATTATCGCGTCTCTCGTACTTGGTACTTTGGCAGGTATGCTTTTGAATCAGCTTGAGAGATTCTTCCATTCGAATTCAAAGCGTATATCGTTATCGGTTGCGTTTGTACTTCTTACGGTGGGTATATCTCTTATTAAGTTTGATATTGCCGGTGTTAAGTTCGGGTTCTCTCTTCTTCTGGTATGCATGATGATGGGTACCGTATTCTGCAATATCAATGAGGCTTCGGAAGAATTGATGGATAGGGTTGACGGATGGACAGCACCGGTTAATGTGCTTTTCTTCGTATTGTCAGGTGCGGAGCTTGATCTTTCAATACTGGGTAATATTCTTGTATTGTTACTTGGCATTGTATACATTGTTTTCAGAGCGTTTGGCAAGATTTCAGGTTCGTGGGCAAGCTGCAAGATGACCCATTGCAGTGAGCATATAACCAAGTACATTGGTATTACGCTTCTTCCGCAGGCAGGTGTTGCACTTGGCATGGCGATAACTGCAGGTACATTAAGTGATGGCCCGATTATAAGAAATGTGGTACTTTTCTCGGTTCTTGTATATGAGCTTATAGGTCCGACTTTAACGAAGATTTCGCTTACGAAAGCGGGCGAGATCAAGCCTGAAGAAAGATATTCATCCCGTCAGGTTAACAAAGGCGGAAGTGAGGTCTGGGACCGCCGATAGCTTTGGGCAAGTTAATTTGTAATATGGATAATTAAACACTCTAAGCAAAAGTTAATAGAGATAGATAAAAAGCAAGCAGGCAAAATGCCTGCTTGCTTTTTAAATGAATGGGATAATAGTCGTGTATTCACTGGATGAACAACACCACTACGAATAGTATAGCACTGTTAAAAGAATAACGCAATGGTAAATTGTTCTTTTTTGTGTTTTTATAAGTATACATGCATAAACAAATGCTTGCTATGCTGATTTACTGGATACGTGTATTTTTCTTTTGTTTACGATTCTCTCTTAATGTACTGAAGAAAAGATCCTTCCACATTAACGGGTAGAAAAGAAGCAGTAACGGGAACAATTCAAGTCGCCCCGCTAACATATCAATCATAAGAATAATCTTGCTGAAAGGAGAGAATAACATGTAATTTCCCGTCGGTCCCACCATTTCAAGGCCCGGGCCGATGTTGTTGATCGTCGCCGCAACAGCCGTGAAGCTTGTTACAAGATCCTTTCCGTCAAAGGAAATAAGGAATAGCGAAGCGGAAAATATAATTACAAAAGTTATAAAGTATACATCTGTGGAGCGCACAACTTCGTGCTCTACCGGATGATCATCAATCTTGATCTTCTTGATACTCTTCGGATGAAGATAGTAAAGAAGCTCCTTTTTTACGGTTTTTAGGAGGATAATGAATCTCGACACCTTGATACCGCCGCCGGTAGAACCTGCACATGCGCCCATGAACATTAAGCACACGAGAATAAAGCGGCTTGTGACAGACCAGGTATTAAAGTCGAGAGTGGCATAACCGGTAGTTGTCATAATTGACGCAACCGTAAACGATGAATGACGCAGCGCGGTGAAAAAGTTCCCGCATATGTGGAGTACATCAATCATAAGAATTGCAACGGCACCAATTATTATAGCAATATAGGTCTTGACTTCCTCCATGGAAAGAGCTTTTTTGAACTTTCCGAAGATAATGAAGAAGTAGGCGTTAAAGTTGACACCGAAAAGGATCATGAATATTGTCACCACCCACTGAATGTAAGGCGAGTAGGATAACAGGCTGTCGGATCTTACACCGAAACCGCCGGTACCTGCGGTACCGAAGCTTATACATGTTGCATCAAATATAGGCATACGCCCTATGATTAACAGAAGGAATTCACCAACCGTGAGGCCTATATAGATAAGGTAGAGAATCTTGGCCGTTTCGTGCGCTTTAGGTACGAGCTTTCCGACGGAAGGTCCCGGAGACTCGGCACGCATGAGGTTCATGTGGGAACCGCCGTTCATCGGGATGATCGCTAGTAAGAATACAAGTACGCCCATACCGCCGATCCAGTGAGTAAAGCTTCTCCATAAAAGCGAGCAGTGGGACAGAGCTTCCACATGCGGCAGTATACTCGCACCGGTTGTTGTAAATCCCGAGATGGTCTCGAATAAAGCGTCTATGAAGAACGGAATCTCGCCTGTAAAGTAGAATGGAAGCGCACCTATAAGTGACAGTACGACCCAACAAAGGGCGGTCATGAAGCAACCGTCCTTGAAGTAGAAGACATAGTCGTCAGGCTTCTTAAGCGAGAACAGAAGACCCATAAGCGCAGAAGATAAAGCAACTGCAAGATATATAAAGCCTTCTGATTCATGATATATAATTGCGGTAAGTACCGGGAGAAGTAAGAGTGCACCTTCGATTATAAGTACTTTACCGAATACGTATCTTATAACTTTGCTGTTCATTAGTAAGCAATGCTCCTTTAATCTAGTTAAGAATATCCTGAATGTCGGTGAAGCCGGCGTTCTTTGTAACGATCATAACCGTATCGCCTTTTTCAATGGTATCGGAACCTGTCGGAATGATTATGCGACCGTTACGGCTTATAAATGATACAAGAACATCAGGCTTAAGGCGAAGCTCCTTTAATTTGGTGCCGGTTATGCTGGAATCGGCATCAACTTTAAATTCAATAGCCTCGACTCTGGAATCAAACATATGGTACAGAGTCTCTATGTTGCTTGAATTACCGGAGTTCTGACGCGCACGGACGTAGGCTACTATTGCTTCCGATGTAATGAACTTAGGGTAGATGACCGAACCTAAATTAAGACTGTCGAGAACTTCGTTATAATTAATCTTGTTGATTTTCGTTATGACCTTGGCGTTGGAGGCGTTCTTGGCGTGTAAAGTAAGAAGAACGTTAACCTCATCGATACCTGTGAGAGGTACAAAAGCTTCTACCGTCTGCAGACCTTCCGCGCGGAGAAGTTCCTGATCTATACCATCGCCGTTAATTATGATTGCCTTTGGCAGAAGAAGACTTAATTCTTCGCATCTTGCCTTATTTGTCTCTATAATCTTGACCTTGATACCCATGGCGATTAACTGCTCGGCAAGGTAATAAGCGCCTTTACCGCCGCCTATTATCATTGTGTCTTTAACCTTGTTGGACTTATAGCCTATCTCCGTTAAGAACGTGGAAGCGTTACGGCGGTTTGATACATATGATACTACGTCTCCTGTCTGAAGCGTGAACTGACCCGCAGGAATATATACTTCTTTGTCACGTTCTATGGCGCAGAAAATGATATTTGATTTTAATGATTGACCCACCTGTGCAATCGTGCGTCCTGCAATGGCACTGTCTTCCGGAATACGGAATTTAACAAGCGTTGCCTGTCCGTGTGCAAAAGCATTGACTTCGAGGGCATTCGGAAGAGCGAGGATTGAAGCGGTCTCAAGAGCGGCCTCAAGTTCGGGATTAATGATCATTGCAAGTCCGAGCTTTTCACGTAAATAGTTGGTTTCTTTACTGTAATCAGGTGTTCTTACACGAGCGATGGTAGCACAATCACCTACCTGCTTTGCGAGCGTGCAGCATAAAAGATTAAGTTCATCTGAAGTGGTTACTGCGATCAGAAGATCCGCATTGGTAACGCCGGCCTCTACAAGAGTTGTGAAGCTGGCACCATTACCGGTATAACCCATTACGTCATAAGCGCCGGATACGTCGTTGACTATAGAAGCATCCTTGTCGATGACGGTTATATCATGTCCTTCTTTGCTTAACTGGTCGACAAGCGTTACGCCGACCTTGCCGCAGCCTACTATTATTATCTTAAAACCTTCTTCTTTCTTTTTTCTCAGCATAGTAAAAGGTCTCCTTGCTTTTTTCTCAGCATAGTAAAAGGTCTCCTTGCAAAAAATTGTTCACTATATATTACCACTTTTTTCGCTGACTTTAAATAGAAAGCTTGACTATAGGGTGTATAATATAATAAGTATGATATATTTTCATTAACTATATATGGTATATATTCCCGAAAGGTAGTATAATAAAAACACATTATGTAGTATTGTAACAATTATCAATATAAAGAAAGGGGCATGACGGGATGGATACTCCTTATGCAATTGAAATGCTTAATATTACCAAGCGTTTCCCGGGTATTATCGCTAACGATAATATCACACTGCAGCTCAAAAAGGG
>JAILJL010000088.1 GCA_024694785.1 Lachnospiraceae bacterium | reverse complement strand
GCCTTGGGTTAATTAGAATAGATAATATTATAGAGCGCCTCGGAGGATACTTAAGTCGTAACTCTGAGGACGGAGCTTTTACTACGGAGATACTTCTTCCGCAGAAGTAAATTACAATTCATCAACGAAATTAAGCGATTCGTCCCCAAAATAATAAAAGACGAATCGCTTTGTTATACTTACACTCGTAAGGAGGGGGCAGGAAATGAGAAACGAGAATAAGACGAAACCGAAATACGGGTTGTTGAATAACCTTGGCTTCATGGTATCGAATGCGAACAAGGTGTCGAAAAGCATAATGATATATACGCTTGTCATATCGGCTTTGTCAGTGGCTTTAAATCTCACGGAATTGTATATTGCGCCTTATATCTTAGCGAAGGTGGAGAAAAAGGTTCCGATATCGGAGTTGATAATAACCATAGCTGTATTTGCGAGCACGCTTTTTGTATTAAAGGCATTAAAGGGATATTTTGAAGAAGGATGCCTATACGGAAGAATCTCCGCACGAAGTGCAATTATTGCACGTATTAACAATAAAGTGAATACAACATCGTATATCAATACGTTTAAGACTCCGTTTAAAGAATTAAAGAGTAAAGCGCAAGATGCAACTATGAGCAATCAAAAGGCGACAGAGCATATATATACGACTATGAATTACATACTTACCAATTCAATCGGATTTGCCGTATACCTTGTACTCTTGTCGAATATTAACATTCTTCTTATAGCGGTTGTTATCGTAACGTCGATTATAGGATTTATGGTTTCTCGTAAGACAGATGAGTGGAGATATAACCATAGAGAAGAGGAATCGGATCTGTTTAAGAAGATGTGGTATATAAGCGGAATGGGATACGATATTAAGTTTGCCAAGGATGTAAGAATATTCGGATTGTCTTCCTGGATAAAAGATATATATGCAGGGCTTGTTAAATCTTATGCGGCATTTATCGGTAAATCTGAAGTATATAAGATGATAGGCAGTATTGTGGATTGTCTTTTAAGCATCTTAAGAAATGCCATAGCATATGTGTATCTTATCAATATGGTTATAAAAGGCAGAATGGGAGTTCCGGAATTTTTGCTGTATTTTACCGCCGTTAGTGGTTTTACTGCATGGATAACCGGTATTCTTCAGGAGTTTTCAACGGCATATAAGGAAAGCCTTGATATTAATTCGGTAAGAGAATTTCTCGATTATCCTGAGCCATTCAAGTTCGAAGGTGGCATTCCGATACCGGAAAATGCTACCGGGTATGAGATTAAGCTTAAAGATGTAAGCTTTAAATATGACGAAGCGGAAGATTATACCATTAAGAATCTTAATCTTACAATAAGACCGGGGGAAAAGCTCGCGGTTGTAGGTCTTAACGGAGCAGGTAAAACGACACTTATTAAGCTTATTTGCGGACTATTTGATCCGACAGAAGGAAGTGTACTACTTAATGACATTGATATAAGGGAATTCAATAGACAGGAATACTATAAGCTTTTTTCAACGGTTTTCCAGACCTCTGAAGTTATGGACGTATCTGTTGCTGAGAATGTAGCACAGGTGATAGACGAAATAGATGTTGAAAGGGTCGGTAAGGTACTTGGACTTGCGGGTCTTACAGAGAAGATTGGGGAATTAAGTGCCGGAATTGATACAAAGCTTGGACATGAAGTCTGGGACGACGGAGTAGAGCTTTCAGGCGGACAGAATCAAAGACTTTTACTTGCGAGAGCGTTATATAAAGATGCACCGCTCCTTGTATTGGATGAGCCTACGGCGGCGTTAGATCCGATTGCGGAAAACGATATCTATTTAAAATATAATGAAATGACTAAGGGAAAGTCTTCGGTGTTTGTATCGCATCGACTGGCATCGACGAGGTTCTGCGATCGAATAATCTTTATAGCTGATGGGGGAATTAAGGAAGAAGGAACGCATGATGAGTTAATGAAGCTTAAAGGAGCGTATGCGGAATTATTCGAGGTTCAGAGCAGATATTATAGAGAGGGGAGGGACTTCTAACGTGGAAGACAAGAAAGAAAAATCGCTATACGAAGGATTTAAATTGTTTTTAAGAGCAGTTAGAGTTAGTCATACCCTTGAAAGGAGACTTTATCCGACAATCTTTCTGGCTAATGCAATAAGTGCATTGACGCCGTATGTTGTTATATATCTTTCTGCATTGATACTTAATGAACTTTCTTTTTACAGAAGACCGGAGTATCTATGGAAGTTTGTAATACTTACGGTTGGCGTAAGCGGTGGTTTGTCTTTAATCAGTGCGATACTTCGTCATGTGAGAAATAAAGAGTATGAAGTTTTTCAAGTTAACTATAGGAAGCTATTCGTTGATAAAGCATTTGAAATGGATTATCAGGATATCTCCGATCAGGAGACATTTGATCTAAGATCAAAGATACAGCAAGCAGAGAACTGGGCAGGATGGGGCTTTGAATGCGTAATGCGAGTGTTCTTGGGATTGACTCGGTCGGTAACGGGAATAATCGGAGCATTGGCGTTAACGGCAAGCTTATTCTTTATTAAAGTTCCTGCAACCAATCAAAAATTACAGTTTCTTAATAATCCGATATTTATGTTGCTCTTCTTCGGATTTTTGATAGGATTGAGCCTGATTGCCGGTAAGCTTGCCGGATATGTCTATAAGTGCTACGCAAATTCGGCCGAAGAGGCGACCCTTGGCAATAGAATATACAGTTATTTTGGTTTCTTTAACAGTGCAAAGAGAGACGTTGATATAAGAATGTATGAGCAAGGTCGGATAATGAATTATTATTTTCTTAAAGAGAATGCGTTTACGATAAATGGTCCGTTGGCAAAACTTGCCAGAGGACGTGGAGGTGTCTGTGCAAGCGTGGCGAAAGCATGTTCCGCGGTACTCACCGGGGGAGTATACTTATTTACTTGCCTTAAAGCTATAGCCGGAGCATTCGGAATCGGTTCAATAACAAGATATGTGGGTGCGGCGACGCAGTTTTCTTTATATATGACGGACCTTATAGGAAGCATCTCAAATATTAAGAATAATGTGCCATTCCTTGAGAATTGTTTTATGTATCTTGATATGCCGAATCGCATGTATAAGGGTTCTCTTACAACCGAGAAGCGAGCAGATCGTAATTATGATGTTGAGTTTAAGGATGTATCCTTTAAGTATCCGGGAACCGACGCTTGGGCGTTAAGACATGTAAGCATTAAGTTTAAGGTTGGAAAGCGCCTTGCGGTTGTCGGCGAGAATGGTTCCGGTAAGACAACATTTATTAAGCTTCTTTGTAGGTTATACGATCCGCAGGAAGGCGAGATTCTCCTTAATGGAATAGACATTAAGAAATATGATTATAAGGATTATATGGACATTTTCTCGGTGGTATTTCAGGATTTTGAGCTGTTGTCCCAGCCTCTTGCAGATAACATTGCGGGAAATAAAGACTACGACGCCAAGCGAGTGATGAAAGTGTTAGAGGACGTTGGATTTACGGAGCGGCTTGCAACGATGCCAAATGGAATAGAGACTTTACTGTATTCGGAATATATAAAGGAAGGAGTAAATCTGTCCGGTGGAGAAGAGCAGAAGGTTGCAATTGCAAGAGCATTATATAAGGATGCGCCATTCCTTATCCTTGATGAGCCTACGGCAGCACTTGATCCTATTGCGGAGGCAGATATCTACTCGCATCTTAATACCATAGTGGATGACAGAACGGCAGTTTATATAAGTCATAGACTTTCCTCTTGCCGATTCTGTGATGAGATATTGGTATTTGATAAGGGTGCGATAGTAGAAAGAGGCACACATGAAGGATTGCTTGAAAACGTAAAAGGTAAATATTATGAATTATGGAATGCGCAGGCAAGACATTATATTACGCATTTTTCTGCTTGACTTTTAGATATTTATTACATATAATCTCAATATGTCAAATGCTATGAAAAGAACAAGTAGCTGATAATCTAAGATTCCAGAGAGAAGCCGGGTGGTGCGAGGCTTAATCTTACTATCGGTGAATACATCTTGGAGCAGCCAACCGAAGGGGAACTGTGTAGGTTTGGACGGGGCGCCCGTTACAGCGAAGTGTCAAGTACACACTAAGGCATGTATCGCGAGATATATGTGAAAAAAGGTGGTAACACGAAGATAATTCGTCCTTTTGTCTAATATGGCAAAAGGACTTTTCTTTTGCCAAGATTTCGATGCAGGAGGAAAAAAATGCAGATTTATGAAGAGTTACAGGCACGCGGACTTATCGCGCAGGTAACAGATGAGAAACAGGTTCACGACCTTATTAACGAAGGTAAGGCGACATTCTATATCGGCTTTGACTGTACGGCAGACAGCCTTACAGCCGGACACTTTATGGCGCTTACCCTTATGAAGAGATTACAGCAGGCAGGCAATAAGCCGATCGCCTTAATAGGTGGCGGAACAACCATGATCGGTGACCCTTCGGGACGTACTGATATGAGAAAAATGCTGACCCGCGAAGATATCGATCATAATGCAGCATGCTTTAAGCGTCAGATGGAGAGATTCATTGATTTCTCCGATGACAAGGCAATCATGCTTAATAACGCAGACTGGTTATTAAACCTTAACTATGTAGAGCTTTTACGAGAAGTTGGTCCGCATTTCTCCGTTAACAACATGCTTCGTGCAGAGTGCTACAAGCAGCGTATGGAGAAGGGCTTAAGCTTCCTTGAGTTTAACTATATGATTATGCAGTCATACGACTTCTATTACATGTTCCAGCACCATAACTGCAACTTCCAGTTTGGTGGCGACGATCAGTGGTCTAATATGCTTGGCGGAACAGAGCTTATAAGACGTAAGCTTGGTAAGGATGCGCATTGTATGACGATTACACTTCTTACCGATTCACAGGGCAAGAAGATGGGTAAGACCGCAGGTAATGCGGTATGGCTCGATCCTAATAAGACATCACCGTTTGATTTCTATCAGTACTGGAGAAATGTCGGCGATGCCGATGTAGATAAGTGTATCAAGATGCTTACCTTTATCCCAATCGAGGAGATTAAGGAAATCGAGAAGTGGGATTCGTCAAGAATCAACGAGAAGAAAGAGCTTCTTGCATTCGAACTTACCGCAATGGTTCATGGTGAGGAAGAAGCGAAAAAAGCGCAAGACGGAGCAAGAGCACTTTTCGCAGGCGGCGGAGATATGAGTAACGTCCCTGCTATAGCTTTAAAGGAAGAAGACTTTAGAGACGGAGTCGTAGATATAATGCAGCTTCTTGTATCTACAGGACTTTGCGCAAGCAGAAGTGAGGCGCGTCGTGCAGTAGAGCAGGGTGGAGTAACCGTTAACGGCGAGAAGGTGGATGATATTAAGAAATCCTATGATAAGAGCGTTTTTAACGAAGAATTCTTACTTAAGAAGGGTAAGAAGAGTTTCTGTAAGGTAACCATATAATTTAAAGAGGGACGATGGTAAACGAAGTAATAATAACGGCTGAAGTGGTCAGCATGGTATTTGTAGTCCTGATACTTATGGGTGTCAGGCTGGGTTTAACGGAGAAGACTAAGAAAACCAAGGTTTATATGGTGTTTCTGGCAACGGAAGTAGTTGCACTTATTTGTGATATGTTAAGTTACGCAGGCGAAGGGAGAATTAAGAGCGACTCATTGTTAACACTTATCACCTGTTTTTCCTTTGTCATGATAGACGTTCTTTTGGCCATATAT
>JAILJL010000050.1 GCA_024694785.1 Lachnospiraceae bacterium | reverse complement strand
TGCGTAACGCACTATCTAAAGTCTCGTTCTCTTTAACGATAACATTTGACATAATTCAATCCTAACCTCCCTCCAGTTGTCAAATTGTGCACTCAACTGTTTGGGTATAATCATTGCACAGAGTATATTTTATAACACCCCGATATGATTAGTCAATAGGAAAATTAATTATTTTATCTGGCAAGCCAAAACTTCTTTCGCTTTCTTAAGGGCTTCGTCGATTCCTGCAGGGTTCTTACCGCCTGCCTGAGCCATATTTGGCTTACCGCCACCGCCTCCGCCTACTAAAGAAGCGATTTCTTTAATAAGGTTACCGGCATGAGCGCCCTTCTTCATAGCTTCATCAGTTGCCATGGCAATTAAATTAACCTTACCGTCATTAGCAGATGCAAGAACAACAACTGCAGTATCCTTGCCTTCCTTTAAGGAATCTCCGAGTTCACGAAGATTATTCATATCTACATTAGGAACGGATCTTGCGATTAAAGATACACCATTAACTTCTTCGACAGCATCATCAGAACCCTTCAAAGCTTCTTTGGCTGCCTTACTCTTTAATGATTCGTTCTCGCTTGAAAGTTCCTTGATCTCAGCCATCATATGCTCAACTCTTTCAGCAAGGGATGAAATGGTAGTCTTGGCAGCCTTGGCAGCCTTCTCAATCTCTGCCTCAAGATTCTTATAATAAGCGAGCACATTGTCACCGGTCAAAGCCTCAATTCTTCGTACACCTGCAGCAACTCCTGTCTCCGATACAATCTTAAATGCCATACAATCGGCTGTATTCTTAACGTGAGTACCACCGCAAAGTTCCTTGGAGAAATCTCCCATTGAAACTACACGAACGGAATCACCGTATTTCTCGCCAAAAAGCGCCATTGCTCCGGTCTTCTTAGCCTCATCTATACTCATAACATCAGTCACAACAGGAAGCGCTTCCGCAATCTTCTCGTTAACGATATTCTCTACCTTCTTAAGCTCATCGGCGGTCAATGCCTGATGATGTGAGAAGTCGAATCTCGTCTTATCCGTATCCTGATAAGAACCTGCCTGCTCAACATGATCTCCAAGTACCTCACGGAGTGCTTTCTGAAGTAAATGAGTTGCCGAATGGTTACGACATGTCTTTGCTCTCTCATTGCTGTCCACGGTAAGAAGTACGGAATCGCCCTTCTTAAATGAACCTGCTATAACTTTACCTGCATGAGCTGTTCTTCCGCCTGCAACATGAATTGCCTCTGATACTTCGAACTTTGCATCATTTACCGTAATATAACCCTTGTCGCCTACCTGACCACCCATTGTTCCGTAGAACGGAGTCTTATCGGTAATAATAACGCCTTCAGCGCCTTCTATAAGCTCATCGGTCAGATTATCACCGCAAGCCATCGCTACAACCTTACCCTTGTCTTCGGTAGTCGTATAACCTGTAAACTCGGTTGTAATAGACTCATCAAGGTTATCAAATACTCCTGCACCTGTTGTGAGATTAGCGGAGAAGTTCTGATTCTCTCTTGCTTTCTGCTTCTGCTCTTCCATTGAAGCTTCAAAGCCCTTCTCATCAACCTTAAGTCCTTCTTCCTCGGCAAGCTCGATTGTAAGCTCAACCGGGAATCCGTAAGTATCATATAAGAAGAAAGCATCCGCACCTGCAATTTCCTTCTTGCCGGAAGCTACGGTTATATCAAGAATCTTCTTGAATTCCTTCATACCATTCTCAAGAGTACTCTCAAAACGCGAAATCTCTCTCTCAAGCTCGATAAGAATGAACTTACGATTCTTAATTAAATTAGGATAGCTCTCATTATATATCTCATCGATATAGATTGCAGCCATCTCTAAGATTCTATCCTTATTAAGATTAAGCGCTCTTGCATGTCTTACCGCACGACGGATAAGTCTTCTTAAGATGTAACCTGCACCCGTATTTGCAGGCACAAGCTTGGCTTCATCACCGATAAGCATAACCGATGTGCGGATGTGATCTGCCAGGATTCTCATGGATCTTGTAGTCTTCTCATCCTCATCGTATTTAACGCCTGCGTTTTTCTCTATAAAAGCTATAACCGGCACAAATACGTCTACTTTGTATACATCCTTGGTTCCGTTGAGGAATGCAAGGTTACGCTCAAGTCCCCAGCCTGTATCGACGTTCTTCTGAGAAAGCGGAGTCAAATGACCATCATGATGCTTCTCATACTGCATGAATACGTCATTACCAAGCTCCGTATACTTACCGCAGTTACATCCCGGACCGCAATTAGGACCGCAATCAGGCTTATCTGCTATATAGAACATCTCCGAGTCAGGGCCACATGGACCATACTCAAGACCCCACCAGTTATCTTCTGCAGGAAGATAATAAATATTCTCTTTTTTGAATCCGGACTTAATACGACATTCTGCACCTTCTTCATCCCTTGGCGCATTCTCGTCACCGGCAAATACAGTTGCTGCCAAATGATCTGCATCAAAACCGAAAACTTCGGTCAAAAGTTCATAACTCCACTTGCATCTGTCTTCTTTAAAGTAGTCTCCAAGACTCCAGCTTCCCATCATTTCAAAGAAGGTAACATGGCTCTTGTCTCCTACCGAATCAATATCATTGGTACGTACGCATCCCTGAACGTTACAAAGTCTTGTACCGAGAGGGTGCTTTTTGCCAAGAAGATATGGCATTAAAGGCTGCATACCCGCAACATTGAACATAACTCCAGTAGAACCGTCGGAAACAAGCGAAACCGCTCCTACATCAACATGTCCTCTGTCAATGTAGAACTGCTTCCAGGTCTTACGCAGCTCATTAGCTGTAAACTGTCTCATTTTATATATCCTCCGAAACTATTTATCGGTATCCTTTTTATCCGTCTCTTCCCCGGCATTCTTAGCGACTTTCTTCTTAGCCATAATCGCGCCGACTATTCCTCCGATCGCTCCTACTGCAACGAAGCAAAGCAATAATACTATGTAATTGAAAAACGAATTAAAAAAGATTATAAAATTCTCCATAGGTAACCTCCTAATTTGAAAACTCTTGATATTATAGC
>JAILJL010000047.1 GCA_024694785.1 Lachnospiraceae bacterium | reverse complement strand
TGCGCAGAGCTCGGTGTGGAGATCAACTCTTTTAATGATTTGTTGAATCCTGCACTTGAAAACAATATAGTAGTTCCGGATGATTGCCGTGAGCTTGTGGATGTTGCGTTAAAAGCACTCGGAGAAGATCCTGATGCGACCGATGAAGCAACAATCGAGAAAGCGACAGACTGGCTTATCAAGCTTGCAAATAATGTAAAGCTTTATGATTCGGATACGCCGTATTCGGCACTTGCAACCAATGAAGTTGCAGTAGGTCTTGTATATAATATGGATGCCGTTAAGGCAGCAGACATTAACGAGAACATAGTTCTTGTTGATATGCCTGAAGGTAACGAGATGTCTTATGACAACTTCGTTATGTCATCAAAGACCGAGAAAGACGAACTTATATACAAATTTATCGATTTTATCAATAGACCTGAAATCTACAAGATGTGTTATGATGAATATCCTTGCCTTTGTTTAAATAAGGGTACAATGGAACTTATGGGTGAAGAGTACTACAGCAATCCTTTAAAGAATATCAGTTCATCGATATTTGCCAAAGCTCATGTTATAGGCGATGTAGGAGATGCTGCAATATATTATGACAACGTATTCTCTAAGATGAAGAACTAGGAGGCACGTATGAAGAAAATCGAAATTATTACAAGAACGGAGAACCTTGAGACCGTTAAGCAGGTACTTGCAAAGAATGATTATTCGGGTATGACCGTAACGACAGTTATGGGATGCGGTAATCAGAAGTCGGATTCAAGCGAGTTCTCCGAGTTAAATGTTGAGATTAACTTACTCCCGCGTATTCATGTTATGACGGTTGTCTGGGATGAAGACCTTGACGATATCGTATATGAGTTACAGCAGGAGTTGTCTTCGGGTTCTGTAGGCGACGGAAAGATTTTCGTATCTACCGTTGATGAAGGTATCAGAATTCGTACAGGTGAGCGTGGAGATAAGATTCTTTAATTGTCGGTTCGATTTTGGAGGATAAGTAATTGAATAATGAGAACGTAATCGTCAGACTCAACGAAGTTGAGAAAGAGTTTGACGGCGTTAAAGTTGTAAAGAAGCTGTCCCTCGATATTAAAGAAGGCGAATTCCTTACGCTTCTTGGACCGTCGGGATGCGGTAAGACAACGACTCTTAGAATGATCGCAGGCTTTTCCGAAGCTACAAGCGGTCAGATTATGCTGGAAGGTGTTGACGTATCGGGATTAAAGCCTAACGAGCGTAACGTTAATACCGTATTCCAGAATTATGCGCTTTTCCCGCATATGAATGTGGAGGATAACATCGCGTTCGGTCTTGTCGAGAAAAAAGTTCCCAAGGCCGAGATTAAAGAGAGAGTCGGCGAGATGATTAAGCTTGTGCAGCTTGAGGGTCTTGAGAAGAGGAAGCCGGCACAGATGTCGGGTGGACAGAAACAGCGTGTGGCTATTGCGAGAGCGCTAATTAATAAGCCCAGGGTATTATTACTTGATGAGCCTCTTGGCGCACTTGATCTTAAGCTTAGAAAGCAGATGCAGCTTGAATTAAAGCATTTGCAGCAGAAGCTTGGTATTACATTTGTATACGTAACGCATGACCAGGAGGAAGCGCTTACCATGAGCGACAGAATTGCGGTTATGCATGAAGGTGTAATGGAGCAGATTGGTACTCCGGATGAAGTGTATAACCATCCGAAGACCAAGTTCGTAGCAAGCTTTGTTGGCGAATCCAATATATTGGAGAGTTATGTACGTTCGGTTGACGGAGATATGCTGCATATCGATCTCGAAGCAGGTAAGGCAGCTTTGCACGCCAAGGGATTCGGCGTAGAAGAGATGATCTATATCTGCGTGCGCCCTGAGAATGTTAAATTATCTGAGACTCCGGTAGAGCATTTCTCCATAAGGGGCAAAGTAATAGAGCATATTTTTGCCGGCTCCGTTGTTAAGACGGAAGTAGAGCTTCTGACCGGTCAGATACTTAAAGTATCTTCACATCCTAACGATGATCACGTTGAAGTGGGTAAGCGTGTCTATGTTCACTGGCGTCCGAAGGATGCGATAATCGTACATACTGTAGAAGAGCAGATTTACAATGTGATTGAGCAGACGACCGAGAAGCTTTACAGAGAAATGGAGGGCGTAGATGAAGGCGAAGATTAAGAATTCACTTCCTCCGCTTGTCATGATCGGACCAAGTGTCTTGTGGTTATTTCTGTTTCTCGTGCTTCCGTTGGTGCTTGTTATCGGTATATCGGTTCTTCAGAGAAATGGTTACGGTGGTGTTGAACTTGTCCCGTCGGCAGAAGCATATAAGTCGCTTATATCAGCTGATTATCTTAAGGTATTCGGAAGCTCTTTCCTTTTATCTATTGAGACTACCGTAATCTGCCTTTTGATAGGATATCCGTTTGCGTATATTATTGCGAATTCATCGGAGAAGATTAAGCCTTTTTTGGTATTGTTGTTGATGCTTCCTTTCTGGATTAATTCAATGATAAGAATCTACGGATGGAATACGCTTCTACGCTCGTCGGGTATAATCAACCACATGCTTATATCAATGGGAGTTATTAAGATTCCTGTTGAGATGTTATATACGGACGGCGCGGTTTTGCTTGGTATGGTATATGACCTTTTACCGTTTACGGTATTGCCGATCTATACATCCATAGAAAAGCTCGATCCGTCACTTATCGAGGCCGCAAAGGATCTCTATTGCAATAAGCGCCATGTATTTACGCGAGTAATACTGCCGCTTACAATGCCGGGAGTATTTGCGGGCTCAATACAGACCTTTATTCCGTCACTCGGATTATTCTACATAGCCGATATGATGGGCGGAGCAAAGACTATGTACATTGGTAACTTAATCAAGAATCAGTTTATGTCGGCGCGTAACTGGCCGCTTGGTGCGGCGTTATCGATCATTCTTATCGTAATAACCCTTGTGTTGATGAGGCTTTACGGTAAGGTCGGTTCGCTTGACGATATGGTATAAGGAGGGAAAGTATGAAAGAGACAGAGAAAACCTTCCTTAAGAATATGCATGGAATCAAGTCAAATCCCTGGTCGATTGTATATGCGTGCCTTGTGTACATATTCCTTTATATGCCTATAGCGGTTGTAATAGCTTTTTCATTCAATACGTCGAAGATGAATATTGTATTTGAAGGCTTTACCCTTAACTGGTATGTATCCATGTGGTCTAACGAGCTTCTTATGCAGGCATTTAAGAATACTATTATAGTAGCCTTCGTAAGTACGATTTTGTCCACATTGCTCGGTACATTATGTGCAGTAGGCCTTAACAGATTCGAATTTAAGTTAAAAAGCCTGATAAGTACGTCACTTTATATTCCGATTGTAATTCCGGAGCTTGTATTTGCAATTGCAATGCTCATACTTTTTACATCGGTTAATATGAGTATGAATATGCTGACGCTTATTATCTCGCATGTGACATTTTCGATGCCGTTTGTTGTAATTACCGTTCGTTCACGAATGGCGGGATTTGACAGGAGCATAGAAGAGGCAGCGCGCGATCTTGGTGCCAATGAGTTTAGAACTTTTATACGAGTAATACTTCCAATGATTGCACCGGGTGTGTTGTCGGGCGCAATGCTTGCACTTACGCTTTCGCTTGACGATGTAGTGGTATCGTTCTTTACGGCAGGTCCGGATTCACAGACACTGCCGCTTAGAATCCTAAGCATGGTGAAAAAGGGAGTATCGCCGGATGTTAATGCATTATCGACTTTGATAATCATCGGTTCCATGCTTTTACTCGTGTCGACGACGCTTATACAAAATAAGCTTGAGAAAGAAGGTTAAGTTATGGATTTCTTTATTAAACCTGATGATAAGCCTTGTTGTGGCGTAAGCCCCGAGGATAAGATTAAAAGTGAGTATCCGGATGCGAGAGATGCCGATCCTATAAAGGAAGGGCATATCTGTGAAGAGCATCAGGATTCATACGGAATATGCAGGATTTGCGGAAGAGTGATTCCGGGAACCATGGCAGCCTTTGATTTACTCGGCGAAGAGCCGATTGAGGAAGAATAATTAAAGCAGCATAGCAAATTGCTATGCTGTTTTTTTATACCTGTTACGGAGGATTGGTGACCTGTTATAAAATATGGCTTTTAAGATTAACAAATTTGATTTATAATTTATACATAAAGTTCATCACTAAGGAGGGAAGGAAAAGTGTTACAGGACAATATAGCAGGCCTTAAGTCATTGTTTGAGACGGGGATGACGACGGAGCTTAGAGAACACGAGAACAGAATAAGAAGAGTAGTTATTACTGACGGCGATGTACAGGATAACGTTAGAACCAATACGGCAGGTGTATCTGCGAGAGTCGGTAAGAATGGAATATATGGTTTTTCATCTATGGCAGACACATCATCGGAAGCAGGCAAGGCTGTTCTTAAAGCGGCTACGGATAATGCCGTATTTATGGATAAGCATATCAATAAGGAGAGAATACTTCCGGCGGAAATCCCGACAGGCAAGGAAGCTTTGCGTAATCCTATAGTTGATACGGAGCAGAAGCAGATTGTAGAATTCGCAAAAGAGCTTGATAGTTACATGGCGAAGAAGTGCCCGGAATTAAAGAGCCATTCTATTGTATTAAGAGAACAGAGCAGAGAGAAGATTCTGTATACATCGGATGGATATGATGCTCATACAGCAATTCCGAGATCGTCCATATATGTAAGAATGACTGTGCTTACACCGGACGGAAAGCCGGTTGAATTAATGGATTCATGGTCAGAACTTGCGAATTATATAGATATGTTTAAAGATCCAAAGGATTTCTATAAGATTATCGATGATACTTACACAGCAGTTATGCGTAAGCGTGAGGGTGTATATGCAGAGGCAGGATTAAAGATGGTTATCCTTGGTGGTGAAATGGCAGGTATGCTTGCTCATGAGGCTGTAGGACATACGGTTGAGGCAGATCTTGTACGCGGTGGTTCGGTTGCGGGTCCTAACCTTGGTAAGCAGGTAGCGAGCCCACTTATTTCCTTAACAGATTATGCATATGAAGCATTCGGCAAGCCGGTTCCGCTTCCGGTATATATTGATGAAGAGGGAACGAAGTGTAAAGATTGCGAGATTATTAAAGATGGTATTCTCGTAGGATTTATGAATAACAGAGAGACTGCAAAGCAGTATAATCAGGAGCCTTGCGGTAATGCAAGAGCATACGGATTCTCGGATGAACCGCTTATAAGAATGAGAAATACTCTTATTCATCCGGGTAAGGATAAGCTTGAAGATATGATTGCATCCATAGATGACGGATACTATCTTGTACAAAGCGGTAATGGTCAGGCGGATTACACGGGAGAGTTTATCTTCGGAGTTAATGAAGGATATGAGATTAAGAACGGTAAGATTACACGTCCTATCCTGGATACAACTGTATCGGGTATAGCTTTTGAGATGCTTAAGACGGTTGATATGGTATCTGATAATATTACGTGGTCTCCATCAGGTACATGCGGTAAGAAGCAGCCGATGCCGGTAAGTGACGGTGGTCCTGAGATTAGATGCAAGATTACGATAGGAGGTCGCTAAAATGCAGAAGATAGATAATATAGCAGCAGTTACTCTTGCGAAATTTGTGCGCGAGGGTGTTGATATGGCGAGGTGCGTGGCAACCTTATCGGAGAAGCAGGAATTTAACGTAGCAGGCGGCGAGTTCTCGCTTTTCAGAACTGTATTTAATACAGAGATGACACTTGGTGCTTATAAGAATAACAAATACGGAACTGTTAAGATTAACAGCTTCTTGGATGAAGATATCGAAAGGGGTATTAAGGACTGTCTTGAGGTAGCGGAAGCATCCGTTGCGGATGAAGCATATGATATGGCACCGCGTCAGGGAGAGCATAAGTTCAGAGAAGGTGTAGAGACACCGGATCTTGATAAGTTCTTTAAAAGAGTTACGGAATTACTTGATATGATTAAGACCGAGTATCCAAAGATTTGCGTAACACAGTCGATTGCAAGCTATGATAATGAGCATACCGAGTATCATGATACTAACGGAACAAGAATTACTCAGATAGCGGGATCTTATTCCATAATGCTGGCTATGACGGCAGTCGATGGTGCGAAGGTTACCTCAGCCAAGTATGCGTGGTTTACGACGGGAGATCTTGATACACCGTTTATTGAGCAGGCCAATACAAGAAATGAGATTGAAGAGACGGTTAAACTTCTTGAGGCAAAGCCTCTTGATCACAAGTTTACGGGAACTATGGTATTAAAGAGTGGTGCGCTTGCCGCATTTATTGAATTTCTTAACGATAATTATATTGGAAGCGGAGTTATTAAGAATAAAACTTCTCAGTGGTATGGTAAGAAGGGTGAGAAGGTAGCTGATGGGAAGTTAACGGTAAGGGTATCGGCAGATGACCCGAGAATCCTGAATAATCAGCACTTTACGGATGACGGATTCCTTGCAGAGAACGTTGATATAATTAAGAACGGTGTGTTGGAAAATTATACCATAGATCTTTATACCGCAAAGAAGACGGGATTCGAGCCGATTAAGAATGCATGTATGTCGCTTATCGTAGAGTCCGGGGATACTTCCTATGAAGATATGATCAAGGATATAGATGAAGGTATTATTGTTGGTTCTTTCTCCGGTGGACATCCGGGTGTAAGCGGAGAATTCTCAGGCGTTGCCAAGAATAGTTTCTATATTAAGGATGGTAAGATTGCAGGTCCTGTATCAGAGGCTATGATTAATGGTAACCTTGGAGAGATTTTTAATAATATCAGAGCCGTTTCAAAAGAAGTTATTATGAACGGAAGTATGGTATTGCCTACGATAGCATTTAATGGAGTTGTTGTTTCCGGTAAATAGTAAAGTATGAGTAAACAGGATAAAATTGTTTTAGAAGATTATCAGCATGCCAGAGAATGTCTGTGGAGCGGAGAGTACGAGAGAGCAGGTAAGATATATGAGGAATGCAGCCGTTATTTTATAGAGACCGGTGATGTGGCGATGTATGCCAAATCCCAGATTTCTTTGGGAATAACGTTTGAAGAGATGGGAAGCCGTGATATGGCTATGGATTGCTATTTGCAGGGTCTCAGATATGTTAGAGCAAACGGGCTCGATGCCTATGAGGGAGTATTCTATCAAAGTATCGGTAATTGTTTCTTGGTGCTTGAAGACTATCAACGTGCAGCCAAGTATTTTGAACTTGGCGGTCAGATACTTGAAGATGCCAAGAATTATACCGATATCTATGAGAAATGGCTTGCGGTAAGTTATCTTAATCTTGGTGCGGCATATCTTAAGCTTGGCGAATATGATAAATCGGAAGAAGTATTCTTAAAAGGTCTTGCAAAAGCGAGGGAAGTAGGAAATACGTACTATGAAGAGACAATAATAGTAGAGCTTTGCAGGATACGCTGCAAACGAGGGGACACAAAGTTTTTTGAGGAGAATCGCGAATACCTTATAAGTGGACTTAAGACCGAGGAAGAGACGCCGACGGATTTGTTTTTTACGGTCAGTGAGATGCTGGCGCTTTTAAAGGAAACGGCTTGCTATGATGAGATGTATAAGGTTCTTACGGATTTTGAGAATATAATAGTAAGTATTGATCTTCCGAATATGCGAGTTAAGCTTTATGAGCTTTATATGGATTATTATAAGACTGTCGGTGATGGCGAGAGTTATAAGAAAGTCTGCGTGAAACATGCCAGGTACTGTAAGATTCTAAGTGATAAGGAGAGACTTGAAAGAATAAGAGCGATCAATGTTAAGATTGATTATGAAGAAGCCAAGTCTTCAATTATCAGTGCCAATTCGATTTCGGGTGTAGATGGATTGACAGGTCTTAAGAATCGTCATGCGCTTAACACGGATGCCAAGCGGATAATTGCAGAATGTGATGATACGAAGGAAGCTCTTCTTGTAATGATTATAGATATCGATTGCTTTAAGGGGTATAACGATACCTATGGTCATATAAAAGGTGACGAGATACTCGTCGAGATTTCGGATATTATAAGTAGCGCAATTAAGGATATAGGTTATGCTTATCGTTTTGGTGGAGATGAATTTGTAGTTATAGTTAAGAATCCGCTTAAGAATGTCGGTGATCGTATTGCAACGGAATTGCGCAGCCATTTACATCATATGAGTATTAAAAACGAGGCATCGACGGTAAGATCTGAGCTTACGCTTTCTATTGGAGGTTATCTTGTAAAAGAACCTTGGAAGTATTCGTTTGATGAGCTGCTTAACAATGCTGATGATGCGTTGTATGTGGTTAAGGAGAGCGGACGTAACGATTATAGAATCGTTAATTCGTAAGAGTATAATGTAATAATAGTTAGAAATGGTGCCGGGAGACAGGATATATGAAGGAATTCGTAAGTAAGTTTTTGAATAAGAAGAAGGTCCGCAATTCTGGGCAGGGAATAGTATCATTAATAAAGTGGATTGTGATATCGGTGGTATTGGGTACGGTCATAGGTGTTATCGCATCGGGATTCCTATATGCGGTACACTTTGTTACCGAATACCGTCTTGAACACTCCTATATGGTACTTTTCTTACCGCTTGGTGGTCTTTTGATCGTATTTTTATATAAGATTTTCAAGAAATCTGATGATACCGGCACAAGTCAGGTACTTGCCTCCATTAAAGAGGGACATACTATCAGGCTCATGCTTGCACCGCTTATTTTAATTGCAACTATTATCACTCATGCATTCGGCGGATCTGTGGGCCGTGAAGGCGCGGCACTGCAGTTTGGCGGAAGTATAGGTAACTTTCTTGCACGTAAGCTTAGATTATCCGATGACTCGGTTAAGATTATTACCATGGCAGGTATGGCGGGAGCTTTTTCCGCATTATTCGGAACACCCCTTGGTGCGGCTATTTTTGCAATCGAAGTTTCGATGGTAGGAATTATGCACTATGCGGCACTTGTTCCTTGCGTATTTACAGCTTACTTTGCACATTATATAGCGAAGCTTCTCGGTGCGCAGAGCGGCAGAATTCCGCATCTTGTTGAAGTTGTACCGGAGGTATATTCCGCTGCATCTGTTAAAGTGCTGGTATTCGGTATTGTTACGGCACTTGTCGGTATACTTTTTATACTAGTAATGCACGGCACGCACCACCTTTATAGCAAATTCTTCAAGAACGCGTATGTAAGAGCTTTTGTCGGCGGTGTGATTGTATGCGTCCTTGCATCTGCTATGCATACGCAGGATTACCTGGGTCTTGGTGAATCGGTAATCAATGCAGCGTTTGCGGGAAAGGTATTCGCAGGAGCTTTTGCCCTTAAGATGATATTTACTGCACTTACATTGGAGGCAGGGTTTAAAGGCGGCGAGATTGTGCCGACGCTTTTTATCGGAGCCACCCTTGGATCTGCATTGGCGCATGTAATGGAATTGCCGTACGGACTTGCAGCAGCTTGCGGAATGATAGGATTATTTGTAGCTGTAACCAATGCACCGATTGCGTCTATGGTCCTTGCACTTGAGATGTTCGGATTTGCGGGATTACCGTTTTATGCGATAATTGTTGCGGTAAGTTATCTTATTTCGGGATATTTCAGCCTCTACGCAACCCAGCAGATAACATTCAGTAAGTATCAGCTCGGAAGCCATGTAAAGGGGCAGAAGGATTGACAAAGGGTAATATACTTAGTAAAATGTAGATAATAAAGGAGCTACCGATAGACGGTTGCCCAATTTGTTGATTATTTATGAATCAACCGCTAGTGCTTGGGATTGGACTGGCGGTTGATTGTTTTTTGTAACACACGGCCTATTGTAAAGCCGAGTGAAAAACAAGCTATTGCTAAGCCTACAACAGCAATTAAGTCTGTTATGGTTAGCATAGCACCACCGCCTCTCGAAGGGATTCCTTATTACTTTAATATCATCGAGTAGGGGTGACGATTCTTGATTTATATACTTCGAGGCTCAAAAAGTGTGGTCAAATCAAGGCTTTACTGACTAATTGGACGAAATATGCATTTGATAAGTAGCAGCGAAAGATAGCTGTTACTTACTAGGCTTAAGTTTTTGCCGGTAGGTCCGTAAACTTAAAGAGTTGAAAAAATGTTCTGACGGATTAAATGCGATTCTTAGAGTTTGGTAAGTAGTTGAATAATCATTCCAATAGGAACAATTACGTACGATAGAGTATTTTTATAGAATAGTCAGTAGTAGTGTTAAAAACAGACTACTTACGAGATTCAGAATATGGCGGCTCGTAAGTAGGAGCGCTTTTTGAGCATACGTACGAAATTGAAAAATCGTGAATTCAAAAGTAGGACAGTACGATTTTATATAATACCATTTATAATCCGTCTGATTTGACTTATTCTTTATTCTATGCTATATTCACAATGCTAGTATTTTTTAAAGGAGTGAAACTTTTTTTCAATGGACGATAGTCTGGGGCCCTATATAGCGGCGATTATTTTACTTTTATGTGCATCTTTCTGTGCATTGGCTGAGACAGCTTTAGCCTCTGCATCCAAGAACAAAATCAAACTTGCGTCGGATCGTGGTGATTCACGAGCTAAGAGCGCACTCTTTTTGATGGACAATTTTGATAATGCTATAAGCACGTTGCTTATATGCACGAACATTGTTCATATTGCTGCCGCAGCAATAGTTACAAAGGCTGTTGTACATGCATTCGGTATGTCTGCCGTAACCGCAAGTACATTAATAACAACTATTGTTGTATTTTTCTTCGGTGAAATGTTACCAAAAAGTGTAGCAAAAAAGCATGGCGAAAAGTTTTTATTGTCAACCGCTTCGGTTGTCAAGTTTTTCATGTACTTATTTTTACCATTCGTGAAGTTCTTAACCTTTATTGGACAGTGCGTAGCCAAGCTTATGAAGGGTGATTCAGAGATATCCGTTACGGAAGATGAGCTTTATGACATGATAGAAGATATGGAAGAGCAGGGACATATCAATGAAGAGCAGTCTGACCTTATTTCTTCCGCATTACAGTTCGGTGAACTTACGGTTGAAAGCATCTTAACTCCGAGAGTTGATATTGCCGCAATCGATATTGAAGATTCACCGGAAGAAATGTACAAGTTTATTATGAAACAGAACCATAGCCGTATTCCTGTATATAAGGACACTACTGATAATATAATCGGCATCCTTCAGATAAGAAAATTCCTTAAGGCATATGTGGAGAATAAAAAGCTCCCTTCGCTTAAGGCTGTTAAGGGAATGCTTGATGAAGTATACTATACGCCTATGACAACTAAGATTGATGAGCTTTTACCGCTCCTTTCCCAGAATAAGACCAATATTGCGGTAGTAACCGATAACTTCGGAGGAACCCTCGGTATTGTTACGATGGAAGATATTCTGGAAGAGCTTGTAGGTGAAATCTGGGATGAAGACGATGTTGTCGAGAATGCAATCGAAGAGCTTGGCGATAACGTATATCTTGTAAATGCAGACGAGACGGTTGAAGATGTATTTGATGAGATTGGATACGAAGATCCTGAAGAAGATGAGAGATTTACGAACTTACTTATAAGTGAGTGGGCATACGAGCACTTCAGTGAGATTCCGCAGCCCGGTGATGGATTTGAATATCACGGCCTGCAGGTTAACGTATCCGAAATCAAACATAACAGAATTATGAAGGTTCGTATCATAGTCCCTGAAAAGATAGAAGAGGAAGGGGGCGATGAATAATGTTTCTGTATCTTGTAATAGCCGGAATAGTATTAACCATTTTATTCTCGGCATTTTTCTCTGCGGCAGAGATGTCATTCTCGTCCGTTAATACAGTGCGTCTTGAAAACGACGCGAAGGATGGCAAGCGTGGTGCGAAGACAGCTTTAAAAGTTGCAGAGAATTTTGATGATGCGTTAAGTGCAATTCTTATCGGCAACAACTTAGTTAACATTGCAGCTTCATCACTTACGACGGTTCTTGCACTTTGGTTTATTGAGCAGAAGATAGTTACCGTTATGGGTGAGGATGAGCTTAATACGATCGCGACAGTCGTTCTTACCATACTTATCATAATTTTCGGCGAGACCATTCCTAAGATTACCGCTAAGAAAAGCTCTAACGGCTTTGCGGTGGCATTCGGATGGCTTGTCAGATTCTTTATGATTATCTTCTATCCGGTAGTTAAGCTTGTTGTATTTCTTGCGAATCTCTTTACCAGCAGAATGAAGCAGGATGATAATTCTGAGGAATCCGTTGAGGAATTGCAGTCAATTATTGAAACTGCAGAAGATGAAGGTGTTCTTGATAAGGACAGAACCGAGCTTGTTCAGGCAGCAATTGACTTTGAAGATATAAGTGCGTACGAAGTTATGACTGCCCGTGTAGATATGGATGCTATAGATGTTGACGACAGTTATGAAGAGATAATAAGGTTCATTCACGAGACGCCGTATACGAGAATTCCGGTATATGAGGGAAGCATCGATAATATCATAGGTATCGTGCACTTAAATAAGCTCCTTAAGACATTTGCGGAGAATCCTAAGGCTAATATAAGATCGATTCTCTATAAACCTTGTTTTGTATATAAGACAACGAAATTACCGATAGTATTATCGGAATTACGTGAGGCCAAGCAGCATCTTGCAATCGTATCCGATGAATATAGTGGTACGCTCGGAGTTATAACGATGGAAGATGTATTGGAGCAGATAGTCGGCGACATCTGGGACGAAAGCGATGAAGTTGAGAAAGATGTTGTTAAAAGATCGGATAATGAGTTTGCCGTAGATGGTGATATGAGTATTTCCGATTTTATCGAGCTTTGCGGTTTTGATGAAGATGAGTTCGAATGTGATTCCGATACCGTCGGCGGATTCGTAATCGAGACTTTCGGTACATATCCGAAAAAGGGCGATGAAGTCGAATATGAGAATATTACGTTCAAGGTAACCGATATGGGAGAGAGACGAATCGAAAAACTGATAGTTAAGATCAATCCCATTGAAAATGATAACGATTAAACCTGTTTAAGCGCAAAATTAAGTAAATTTATAAGCCTTTTTGTGGTATAATAAAAAGAACTATAGCGATATAGTTCTTTTTTAATATTCATTAACCCGGAGGAAATTATGGCAAAGTATGTAATGGCGCTTGACGCCGGAACAACAAGCAACAGATGTATCCTTTTTAATGAAGAGGGTAAGATAGTATCCATGGCACAGAAGGAATTTACTCAAATATTCCCGAAGCCCGGCTGGGTTGAGCACGATCCCAATGAAATCTGGTATACGATGTCGGGTGTAGCTTTTGAAGCTATGCAGATGGCGAAGGCGAAGGCCATGGATATCGCGGCTATCGGTATTACCAATCAGAGGGAGACAACAATCGTATGGGATAAGCAGACAGGTGAGCCTGTGTATAATGCGATTGTATGGCAGTGCAGAAGAACGGCTGATTATTGCGATACGCTTAAGGAGAAGGGGTTAACTGATTATTTTAAGAATAAGACGGGACTTGTAATTGACGCATACTTCTCGGGAACCAAGTTGAAGTGGATTCTCGACAATGTGGAAGGTGTGCGCAAACGTGCGGAAGCCGGGGAGCTTCTTTTCGGCACGGTCGAGACCTGGCTTATATATAAGTTATCGGGTGGTAAGGTTCATGTAACGGATTATTCCAACGCATCGAGAACCATGTTATTTAATATTAATACTTGTGAATGGGACGATGAGATTCTTAAAGAATTCGACATCCCTAAGAAAATGCTTCCGAAGGTTGTAAGTAACAGTGAAGTATATGGTATGACGGATCCGGAACTTTTCGGCGGTGAGATACCGATAGCGGGTGCAGCAGGTGACCAGCAGAGCGCTTTATTCGGGCAGACCTGCTTTGAGGCAGGAGAAGCCAAGAATACATATGGAACCGGCGGATTCTTACTCATGAATACAGGCGATAAGCCGATTTTCAGTAAGAACGGACTTGTTACGACGATTGCATGGGGAATTAACGGCAAGATAACATATGCGTTGGAAGGTTCAGTATTCGTTGCGGGAGCAGCGATTCAGTGGCTCAGGGACGAACTCAGATTGATTAAAAATGCTGCGGAATCGGAGGCACTTGCTTTAGAAGTACCTGATACCAACGGCTGTTATGTGGTTCCTGCTTTTACAGGACTTGGAGCACCATATTGGGACCAGTATGCAAGAGGTGCAATCGTAGGATTGACCAGAGGCGTTAATCGCAATCATATTATAAGAGCTACGCTTGATTCTATTACGTATCAGACTAATGATGTGCTTTCCGCCATGTGTGCGGATACGGGACATGTGCTTAAGAGTCTTAAGGTAGACGGAGGTGCATCCCAGAATAATTATCTCGTACAGACGCAGGCAGATATATCGAATGCGCCTGTTATAAGACCGAGCTGCGTAGAGACAACGGCAATGGGAGCAGCTTATCTTGCGGGGCTTGCAGTAGGATATTTTAAGAGCCTTGATGATATTAAGAAGAACTGGGCACTTGACAGAGAGTTTAGACCTTCCATCACTGACGAAGAAAGAGAGACAAGACTTAAGGGTTGGAAGAAGTCGGTTAAGTGCGCTTGTGGATTTTCGAAAGAGGAATAGATATGAAGAGTGATGTTATTATTATTGGTGCGGGCGTTACAGGTTCCGCGATAGCCCGTTACCTTGCAAGATATGATATAAAAGCGCTCGTATTGGAGCGTAATGAAGACGTGTGTACGGGTACGTCCAAGGCTAATAGCGGTATCTGTCATGCGGGCTTTGATGCGAAGGAAGGTTCATTAAAGGCAAAGCTTAACGTACAGGGTAATAAAATGATGGAAGCCTTGTCAAAAGAGCTTGATTTTCCGTTTGTTAATAATGGTTCTTTGGTTCTTTGCGAAAAGGAAGAGGATAGACCAAAGTTGGAAGAACTTTTAAACCGCGGTAAGGCTAATGGTGTAGAAGGACTTTCGATTCTTGACAGGAAAGAGTTGGAGGCTTTAGAACCTAATATAACGGAACATGCCGTTGCTGCGCTTCATGCTGCGACCGGCGGAATCGTAGATCCATTTATGTTAACAATCGCTTTGGCAGAGAATGCTGCAGACAACGGAGTTACTTTTAAATTCAACGAAGAAGTAAAAGAGATTAAGAAGATCGCCGGTGGGTACGAAGTTGTAACCGGCAGCGGCGTATACGAAGCAACTGTTGTAGTTAATGCAGCAGGTGTATATGCGGACGTAATTCATAATATGGTATCTGATGATAAGATGCATATTGTTGAGAGAAGAGGAGAATACTTTCTCCTTGATAAAAGCGCAGGCAACTACGTTAAGTCGACAATCTTCGCGCTTCCGACAGCTTACGGTAAGGGAATTCTCGTATCGCCTACGACTCATGGCAACTTAATAGTTGGCCCTACCGCTAACGATATCGAAGAAAAGGATAATACCGAGACTACTGCGGAAGGATTGCAGGAAATCCGTAATATGGTTGATAAGCGAGTGGTTAATTGTCCGCTTAATCAGGTAATAACTTCATTTACAGGACTTCGTGCACATGGCGACAGAGGCGATTTTATTATAGAAGAAGTGAAAGATGCACCGAATTTCATTGATGTTGCCGGTATCGAATCACCGGGATTAACTTCCGCTCCCGCTATAGGAGTGATGGTATCGGATATGGTTCGTGATATACTTAAAGCAACCGATAATAAGAACTTTAATCCGAAGAGAGTTGGTATTCTTCATCCATTTACGTTATCAGATGAAGAACGTGATAAGCTTATTAAGGAGAAGCCTTCTTATTCAAGTATTGTCTGCAGATGTGAGATGATAACGGAAGGCGAGATTATAGATGCGCTTACAAGAACGCTCCCGGCGCACTCATTAGACGGTGTTAAGCGTCGTGTAAGAGCCGGAATGGGAAGATGCCAGGCGGGATTCTGCTCTCCTCGTGTGATGGAACTTATTTGTAAGTACGCAGGTTGTTCAATGGAAGATGTTACTAAGTTTGGCGGAGAATCAAAGCAGATTCTCGGTAAGATTAAAGAAGACATATAGGAGGTGTGGCAATGCATTGTGATCTTGTCATAATAGGCGGCGGTCCGGCAGGCCTTGCCGCAGCTTTGTCCGCAAGAGAGAACGGCATCGAAGATATTTTAATACTTGAGCGTGACCACTATCTTGGCGGAATTTTAAATCAGTGCGTGCATACGGGATTTGGCCTTCATACCTTTAAAGAAGAGCTGACCGGTCCCGAATATGCCGAGCGTTATATTAATATGGTTCTTGACAAGAAGATTCCATATAAGACTGATACAATGGTTACTGATATTGCCCCTGACAGAACCGTCACTGCAATGAATAAGGACGACGGAGTCATGAAGATTAAGTCGGGGGCGGTTATTCTTGCGATGGGATGCAGAGAGCGTCCGAGAGGAGCAATGAATATTCCGGGCAAGCGTCCTGCAGGTATCTATACCGCAGGTACCGCACAACGTCTCGTTAATATCGAGGGTTATATGCCGGGTAAAGAAGTTGTAATCCTGGGATCCGGTGATATCGGATTAATTATGGCGCGTCGTATGACATTGGAAGGTGCGCATGTTAAGGCGGTTGTTGAGATTAAGCCTAAGTCGGGCGGACTGGTGCGTAATATCGAGCAGTGCCTTAATGACTTTAACATTCCTTTGCTTCTAAGCCATACCGTTACAAAGATATACGGCGATGAAAGAGTTACGGGTGTTGATGTAAGTCGTGTGGACGAGAATATGAAGCCGATTCCGGGTATGGAAACCCATTACGATTGCGATACATTGCTTCTTTCCTGCGGACTTATTCCGGAGAACGAGCTTACAAGAGGCGCTGCTGCAGAGATGGATCCGAAGACGGGCGGCCCTGTAGCTAACGATCATCTTATGACATCCGTTGACGGAATATTCGCCTGCGGTAACGTATATCATGTTCACGACCTTGTAGACCACGTGTCCGAGGAAGCTGTTAAGGCGGGAGCTTTTGCAGCAGAATATATTAAAGGAAAGAGAGGGTAACTTAAATGGATGAAAGAGTAATTGTCTGTATAGGATGCCCTAAGGGCTGTGAGATACATGTAAAATACGAAGGTCATGAAGTAATAGAAATGACCGGCAATACCTGTAAGCGCGGCGAAGAATACGTAAGAAACGAAATTACGCATCCGCTTCGTATGGTGACATCTATTGTACCTGTTGAAGGCGGTGAATTTGCGACGGTTCCCGTTAAGACGAAGTATGATATCCCAAAGGAGAAAATCTTTGACGTAATGCGGGAACTTACCCATGTTAAGGTAAAAGCGCCTGTACACATGGGCGATGTCGTGCTTAAGGACGCAGCGGGTACGGGCATAGATATAGTTGCAACAAGAAGCGTAAGATAATTAATTGAGGTATGTCGTGGAAAAGGTAATGGATTCTACAGTACGTAAAATATCGGATCTTATATTTATAGATGCGGAGTTTAAGCCGGGAGAAAAGCTCCCGGGAGAGAATATACTCTCGGAGCGCTTAGGAGTCAGTAGGTCTACATTAAGGGAAGCAATCAAAACCCTTGAAGGGCAGGGAATACTTGCGGTTCACCGCGGTAAGGGAACTTTTGTATCGGAAAATCTCGAAGTGCGCGAATATGATTTTGGAAAGCTTGAGCGTGTAAAAAAAGAGCTTAGAGATCTGTATGAAGCAAGACTTCTGTTTGAGCCCGAGATGGCTGCACTTGCATGCAGAAGAGCAACCGATGAGGAGATAGAGCAGATAGTTGCAATCGGTGCACAGCTTGAAGAGACAATAAAGCAAGGCAAAGATCATGTGAAGCTCGGCCAGAAATTTCATAAAGTAATAGTAATGGCTGCACATAATGAATTCCTTTTAAGATTATTGCCGCTTATCGATGAAGCTATAGCGGATGCATTGTCAATTCATAATGCGGATGAGATAATGAATGCGTATACGATACAGGATCATCGAATGATTGTTGATTTTATCAGGAGAAGAGATGCAGAGGGAGCCGCCCAGGCCATGAGTATTCACCTTAAACATGGAGTCAACGAACTTAACCTTGATAAAAAATAACTTATTAAAAAATCGCCTTTACGGGCGATTTTTTTAATTGACAAAAAGATGAAAAAAGATTACGATAGATGTATGATGAGTCAGTAGTTGTCATACAAGTTGGAAGGTTTATGTATGGCGTTTTTTAAGGTAAGGTATATCACTTATGATAGAGTACAGGCCATTCTTGGAAGCTTTGCTTAAGGGTTATGAGAATAGTTATGATGTCGAAGAAGTAACGGATAGCGATGAGAATTCACTGCTTGTCGCAAAAGCTCATTTTCATGTTACGGAATCCCAGTGTCTTGTTTTTAAAGAATTCAGTATGTGGACTGCAGAAGCTGATGAGTATGTTTTTGTCTACTATGTTAAAAAACTAACAGGTGGAATTGCAAATGAACTTATCAAGAAGACTTATGATGTAGGTTTCCCGCTTATCCATTTTGAGGATAAGGATTTCAAACATCAGCATATGTGTACGAGATTCGTTGCGCTTTTTATTACCGAAGAAGCGGATACGGAAGCTGTTAAATGCATTAAGAAATGCAAGATATATAAGAACTTTAATTTTTCACTTAAGGGTTGGATGGAGATGCATACGGCAGTGGTTAATCTTACGGATGGAAGCGTTGCCGGTAATCGATATTCAAAGGATACAGTGAAGTTTTTAAAGGAACTTGTCTCACATAGGCAGAAGTGAGAGGTTTTATAGATATTGCCTAATACATCAAAAAAGGAGAATGTTTATGAACGGATTAGTACTATTAATCATCGGTATAGCATTGCTTTTGGCAGGCTATGTGTTCTACGGAAAGTATCTGTGTGAGCAATGGGGCGTAGGTAAGGACGGCAAAGAAACCCCGGCGCACAGAATGGAAGATGGTATGGATTATGTTCCGGCAAAAGCGCCTGTACTTATGGGACATCATTTTTCATCTATCGCAGGTGCAGGCCCTATAACAGGTCCTATAAGCGCTATCGGATTCGGATTCGGCTGGCTTGCATGCGTATTGTGGATTATAATCGGTGGTATCTTCTTCGGCGGCGTACATGATTTCGGAGCTTTGATTGCTTCATTAAGACATGACGGTAAGTCAATCGGTGAGATTATTGCGGTTAACATGTCCAACAAGGCAAAGAAGTTATTCATTACTTTCGCTTATCTTACACTTATTCTTGTAGTTGCTGCGTTTTCATCAATCGTTGCAACCACATTCGGAGCGACATATGTAGACGGTGTATTGGATAAGGCTGCATCAACCGCTAATGCGCAGGTAGCAATGGTATCGCTTTTATTCATCGTTGTCGCTATTATTTTTGGTTTTGCAGTATACAGAAAGAAGACACCAATGCTTGTATCTTCAATTATCGGTATACTTGCAATTGCAGCAATTATTGCAATCGGTATCAATTTCCATCCGCTTTACTTCTCACAGACAACATGGATGTGGATAGTAGGTGTATATATTACGGTAGCGTCTGTAACTCCTGTATGGATCCTTTTACAGCCGCGTGATTATTTATCAAGCTTTTTACTTTATGCGATGCTTGGACTTGCATTTCTTGCAGTTATATTTGCACATCCGTCGCTTGATAGCCTTCCGCTTATTCAGTCATCTGAGTGCACGACATATGTATTCCCTGTACTCTTTACGACAATTGCCTGTGGTGCTATTTCCGGATTCCATTCACTTGTATCATCAGGTACAACAAGTAAGCAGTTAAATAAAGAGTCCGATGCAAAGCCTATAGCATATGGCAGCATGTTACTTGAGTGCGTACTTGCGATTATGACAATCTGCGCAATTGCTTACGCA
>JAILJL010000029.1 GCA_024694785.1 Lachnospiraceae bacterium | reverse complement strand
GGTATATATAGCAACGGAAGACGGAAGCGATGGTGTTAAGGGTAATGTACTTAATGCTATGGATGAATATAAGATAGATACCGATTATTTATTTGCCTGCGGACCGACTCCTATGCTTCGTGCTATTAAGGAATATGCGGCTAAGAAGAATATTAAGTGCTACATATCACTTGAAGAGAGAATGGGATGCGGAATCGGCGCCTGCCTTGCATGTGTATGCAAGACCAAGGATATTGATTCTCATTCAAATGTCAATAATACAAGAATCTGCAAAGAAGGTCCTGTATTTGATGCCGGGGAGGTGGAGATATAATGAATACTTCCGTAGAATTGGCCGGTGTAAAGCTTAATAATCCTGTAATGGTAGCGTCCGGAACTTTTGGCTCCGGAATAGAGTTTTCGGAATTTGTTGATTTGAATAGACTTGGTGCAGTTGTAACCAAGGGAGTTGCGTTAACTCCGTGGCCGGGTAATCCGACTCCGCGAATTGCAGAGACTCCGAGTGGCATGATGAATGCAATAGGATTGCAGAATCCCGGTATAGATACCTTCATGAAGCGCGATCTCCCATTCCTGTATGATTATGACACGGCTATTGTGGTTAATGTAGTGGGAAAGAGTGAGGAAGAATATTGCGGCGTAGTGGAGAAGCTGTCGGATACCAAGGCTGATCTTCTCGAGATTAATATATCCTGTCCGAACGTTAAGGAAGGTGGAATTGCTTTTGGTCAGGATGCAAGAGCGGTTGAGCATATAACGCGTGCAATAAAAGCGCATACCACCAAGCCTATAATAATGAAGCTTAGCCCGAATGTTACGGATATAAGACAGATGGCGAGGGCTGCCGAAGCGGGCGGTGCGGATGCAATCTCTCTTATCAATACACTGACGGGAATGAAAATTGATATAATAAGACGTACTTTTGCAATTAAGAATAAGACGGGTGGAGTGTCGGGTCCGGCAATCCATCCTATTGCGGTGCGAATGGTATATGAGGCATCACATGCGGTTTCTATTCCTGTTGTGGGAATGGGTGGAATAGCTACATATGAAGATGCGATTGAAATGATGCTTGCCGGAGCAACGGCTGTATCTGTCGGAACAGCCAACTTTAGGAATCCGGCGGTAACAATGGAGATTGTAGACGGTATAGAGAAGTTTATGATTGATAATAAGATTGATGATATAAGAGAGCTTATCGGAGGAGTGAGAGAATAATGCTGGTAAGTAGAGAGAATCATCCGCAGGACACGGTTGTTAAGGTTAACAATACAAGTGTCGGTGGAGGAAACCTTACAATTATAGCGGGACCTTGTTCTGTTGAATCCGAGGAGCAGATTGTGTCGATTGCGCGTGCCGTTAAGGAAAATGGAGCGACAATCCTTCGGGGTGGAGCTTTTAAGCCAAGAACATCGCCGTACTCTTTCCAGGGACTTGGCAAAGAAGCGTTGAACTACTTAAGCATCGCCAGGAAAGAGACCGGTCTTCCGGTAATAACAGAGATTACCGATATAAGAGAATTGGACTTATTTGATGACATCGATATTGTTCAGGTCGGTGCGAGAAATATGCAGAACTTTGCCCTCCTAAAAGAGGTCGGAAGATTTAATAAGCCTGTTTTATTAAAGCGCGGATACGCTGCAACTTATGAGGAATTATTATATTCTGCCGAATATATTATGGCGGAAGGCAATGAAAATGTGATTCTTTGCGAGCGCGGAATCAGGACTTTCGAACAGTATACAAGAAATACGGTAGATATAGCATGCGTACCGGTGATTAAGAAGATGTCGCATCTTCCGATATTGGTTGATGCCAGCCACGGTACGGGTAAGCATGAGCTTGTGGAGCCTTTGTCTCTTGCGGCAATTGCTGCCGGAGCTGACGGAATTATGGTAGAGGTTCATGATAACCCTGATGAAGCCTTATCTGATGGATCGCAGTCGCAAATGATTGGAAGATATGCTGCGATGACTGCAAAGATTAAGAGACTGTATGAGACTATGAAGGAGTTTGAGGCATAATAGCCTTAAGAAGTATGAAGAAGTGTCTTATTAAAGCCGGTAACGGATATGAAGTGACGGTAGGAAGCAATTTGGCAGAAGAATTAATCGGGTATCTTAAGAGCGTTGGATTCGATGGTAAGATTGCGATTGTATCTGATAGCAATGTTGCCAAGCTTTATATGGCTAATCTCCGCAAAGCGCTTATTGATGGGAAATATTCTGTGGCAACCATGGAATTTCCGGAAGGTGAAGAGAATAAGACATTAAAGACATATGAGATGATAATGCACTTCCTTCTCCTTAATGAGATAGGAAGAAATGATATGCTTATAGCCCTTGGAGGGGGAGTCACGGGTGATCTTGTCGGATTTGCGGCAGCAACATATATGAGGGGAATCAGATATATAATGATGCCGACCACATTACTTTCGATGGTAGACTCTTCGGTTGGAGGCAAGACTGCGGTTGATATGCAGGAAGGAAAGAATCTTGTCGGCGCATTTCATCAGCCTGTGGCTGTATTTGCAGATACGGATTATCTTAGAACTCTGGATGAAAATATATTGATGCAGGGTATGGCGGAAGCGATTAAAGCAGGAGTTATAGGCGGGAAAGATCTGCTTGATTTAATTTCTCGTTATCTTGATACGAGGGATGGCAATATACTTGAGGATATTATACTTAAATCAATCGAGATTAAAGGCGAATACGTATCGGAAGACGAGTTCGATTGCGGTAGGCGTAAGATCTTAAATCTCGGGCATACATTGGGACATGCAATAGAGCGGTGTACCGGATATATGATTTCCCATGGTGAGGCAGTTGCAATAGGGCTTAATAAAATGGTAGACGAGTCGGAGAAACACGGAGAATTGCCAGCCGAAGAGGGAACTTTAATCAGGAATATATTAATTAAAACGGGGCTGAAACAGGATATTCCGGGTAATATTTCTTCGGAATCGTTGATGGATGCGATTTTACTTGATAAGAAAACGTATAATGATAAAATAGATATAATAATGATAAGAAGAATTGGAGATTGTTATATTAAACAAATAGCAGTTGATGATTTTTATTCTTATATAGAATAGGAAGGAGGATCTTATGAAGGTTACGATAACACCGGGTAAAGTGGAAGGAATCGTTAAGGCTAATGCGTCTAAGTCATATGCACACAGGTATCTAATGGCGTCTGCACTTTCCGATAAGTCTGTATATATCAGCAATATTACTATATCCGAAGATGTTCAGACTACTATTGATGCGATTAAGGCGCTTGGTGCCAGAGTTGACATGAATGAGAACGGGCTGGTAGTACATCCTCTTAATAAAGAGTCGTTATTCGGACATACGGTTCAGATTCATTGTAATGAATCCGGAACTACATTAAGGCTTCTTCTTCCGATAGTTGCAGCACTCACGGATGATGCAATCTTCTATGCGAAAGGAAGATTGCCCTTGCGTCCTCTGGCTGATTTAAAAGAGGCATTACAGGGACATGGCAAGGAATTTTTCTTGGAATTTGTCAAAGAAGACCTTTTAAATGAAGATAACCTCGGAGAAGCCGAAGGGTTTGAAGAAGAAGTGACGCTTTTTAGAATGAAGGGTCGGCTTACCGGAGGAGAGTATAAGCTTCCGGGAAATGTAAGCTCTCAATACGTCTCGGGATTACTGATGGCATTGCCTTTATTAAAAGAAGATTCAATAATTAAAGTTACAACCGATCTTCAATCAACCAGCTATGTTGAGATGACGAGGCAGGTTCTTTTCAGGTATGAAATAGATACTCAGGTTATATTTGATACACACATTGGGTATGCCATTGACGGCGGTATGGCCTATCGATCGCCGGGCGAACTTGTGGTTAATGGAGACTGGTCGAACGCGGCAAATTTTATTGTGCTTAATGAACTTATACCGGATCATTCTATTAAAGTATTAAACCTCTCACCTGATTTTCTGCAGTCGGACTCGGAGGTTATTAAGCTTCTTCATCAGATAACACGTCCGCGTATGCATAACACAATAATCGATGTTAAGAACAATCCCGATCTTTTACCGCCTTTGGCTGTTGCGGCAGCTTTCGGTGAAGGAACGACAACCTTCATCGGCGGAAAGAGATTAAGATATAAGGAAAGCGATCGCCTTAATTCAACTGTTGAAATGATTAATTCTCTTGGCGGTGTTGCGGAAGAGACAGAAGAAGGAATAGTTATTAACGGATCCGGCATATTGGGTGGAACCGTCAGGTCCTTTAAGGACCATAGAATCGTTATGGCGGCCTCGATTGCGGGAATCGTTGCAACCCATCCTGTTACGATCCTTGAAGCGGAAGCGGTCAACAAGTCTTATCCGGAGTTCTTTGAAGTATTAAGATCAATCGGTGCGGACGTATCGATTGAGGAATAACCGGAGGATTATATGGAAATTGATGCAATAAGAAGCGATATAGATAAGATTAATGATGAGATACTTGATGCTTTAATTAAGCGTCTCGAACTTTCCAAAGAAGTTGCGGAGTACAAGATTAAGCAGAATATTCCTGTGTACAGTAAAGAACGTGAAGAAGAGATTCTAAGACGTATCGGAAATAAAGCAGGTGTCAAAGCGGAGTATATAATTCCCGTGTTTGAAGCCATACTGGATACGTCCAAGAAACTTCAGGAAGATATAATAACCGGGAAGGAAGGTAAATAATACTTGTACGGTTTATTAGGTACGACTCTTAAGTCGAGTTTCTCGAAAGAGATTCATGCAATGTTTGGCGTGAAGAATTATCGTTATTATGAGATTACTCCGAAGAATTTGGAGAAATTTATTAAGTCCGGCGAATTCTCCGGACTTAATGTTACTATGCCGTATAAAATAGACGTTATGCAATATCTTGATTATGTATCGGATGAGGCACGCTGTGCGGGAAGCGTCAATACGATTGTAAGAGAGAATGGCAGGCTCTGCGGATACAATACCGATGTATATGGCTTTGAGGCCATGCTTGACCGCGGTGATTTCAATATTGCAGGCAGTAAAGTTCTGGTCCTTGGAAGCGGAGGTGCTTCGAGGGCAGTTTGTTATGTCTTAAGAAAGCGGAAAGCGGCGCGGGTAATTGTTATATCACGTACCGGTGAAGATAATTATGATAATATATCAAGACATTACGATGCTGATTATATAATTAACACTACTCCTGTGGGGATGAGTCCCAAGACCGGCAACAGGGTTATTGATCTTTCGCATTTTAATGACCTTAAAGGAGTAGGGGATCTTATATATAATCCCTTACGTACCGAGCTTATGCTTCAAGCGGAAGAGCTGGGGATTCCGGTTATCGGCGGACTTTACATGCTGGTAGCACAAGCTAAGCGCGCTGACGAGTTATACACGGGAAAGAGAATAACCCTTTC
>JAILJL010000189.1 GCA_024694785.1 Lachnospiraceae bacterium | reverse complement strand
CTTGTGAATGCTGCAGACATCGTCTTCGAAGCCTTCAGGTGCAAGATACGGACCATCCGCAGATAGCGGATCGCCGCCTATTATGAATACCTTCTGGATGCACATGTAGTCAGGACAGTAGGCTGATGCAACCTGGCCCGATTTGGTACATATCTTAAGACTGATATGATGGTTGCAATACTCTGTAGGTACAGTGCCGATTTCGAAGTATTCTTCGTGTACACAGCTTCCTCTTGGGTCACAGTCGCATACACCTTCGATAGGTAAAAGGCCTGACTTGGAGCAAACCGCAACCCTGACAATTCCCTCAGGCATCGGGAAGCCGATATCCGGCAGATCCTTGTGGACCTGGCTCATAACAATTTTCCAGAGATCTTTTACATAACCGGTTGATTTCATAACCGAGTTGTCATCATATCCGCCCCATGATACGCAAGTATAGTAAGGAGTGAATCCTGCAAAAAGCGCATCACGGTTATTACTCGTTGTACCTGACTTACCGGCGATACTCATTCCCGGGAAGTTGGCACGAGGGGAAGTACCAATTGTCATGGTGTCTCGCATCGCGCTTGTAAGAAGCCATGCGGTTGTTTCCTTTAATACTCTGTGCTCTTGAGTATTTGTGTTATCGATAAGCATGTTGCCGCTGTTGTCAAGAATCTTGGTATAGAATCTTGGCTTGATATATGTACCATGGTTGGCAATTGTTGCATAAGCTGCACAAAGCTCTAAGTTCGATACACCCTTTGTAATACCGCCCAGGCAGAGAACCTGAACGATATCCTGGGATGAAAGTGATGTGAAACCGAAGTTAAGTAAGTAATCGTATCCGACCTGTGCACTTACTTCTTCGAGGGTCTTAACAGCAACGATGTTGATTGAATCGTATATACCTTCGCGGAAAGTTGTGAAACCTCTGTATTTCTTATCATAGTTCTTAAGGTCGGTTCCGTCAGTTTTTTTATGAGGAGCATCGTCCTGTACAGATGCAAGTGTCTTGCCCAGCGCGTCAAGGGCAGGAGCGTAAGCTGATAATACCTTGAAAGTTGAACCCGGCTGACGATAGGTATTGGAGGCTCTGTTAAGAGTCATTCGTCCTGTCTTCTCGCCACGTCCGCCGACAAGAGCTTTGACCTCGCCGGTTGTATGATCGATAATTGTCATTGAAGCCTGTGGTTCCGGTATATAGAGTACGGATTCGCTTGAATCGTCGAATGATCCGCCGTTATCTGCTATATAATCTTCTTTGAAACCTGCAATTGCGGCATCAGCATCTTCTTTGCTGTCATAGTCAAGAGTATAGTTCTTGCTTTTCTTTTCTTTATAATAAGCAAGAATCGTCTGCTCGGATAAAGCTTTGACATTGCCTTCCGCATCTGTATAACGTATATGCCAGTTGATATAGGTCTTCTCGCCCGGATAATTCTCGGTATCGGTCAAGGCTTCCTCCATAATGTGCTGGATGGTTGAATCCTGCGTGGAATATATCTTGAGTCCGCCGCTATATACAAGCTTATAAGCCTGTGCTTCCGAGTATCCCTTAATTGTCATAAGGTCCGATACGACCTGCTCTACAAGTTCGTCAACGAAGTAGGAAGAATTGGAAGTGCTTATAACTTCGTTAACAGCTTGTATTCTTGAATATACATCATCTTTAAGAGCTTCGTTATATTCTTTCTCACTGATAAAACCATTGCTTAACATATCACGGAGGACTTTCTCCATACGCTTCCTGTTGTTATCAGGGTGCCGAATCGGGTTGTAGCGGGAAGGATTCTGCGTAATACCTGCGATAACTGCGCACTCCGAAAGTGTAAGCTCGGATACGTCCTTGTTGAAATATCGAAGCGAAGCAGCCTGCACACCTAAGGTATTCTGACCTAAGTTAATGGTGTTGAGGTAGTTCTCGAGAATCCAGTCTTTGTCGACAATTTTCTCAAGCTGCACTGCCAGATACTGCTCCTGAATCTTACGCTTAACTTTCTGCATTGTGGACTTTTCTTCAACCCAGCCGGTAAAGACATTGTTCTTAAGTAACTGCTGTGTTATTGTACTTGCACCTTGCTGCGATTTGAATCCGGAAGTAACGAATGTTACTCCGGCTCTGACGATACCCTTAAGGTCGATTCCTTTATGTTCGTAGAATCTTGAGTCCTCAATCGCAATGAAAGCAAGTTGAAGCTTCTTTGGAATATCTTTGATACCTATGTACTGTCTGTTGGAACCTGCGGATACAAGGGTGTCGATTTCTTCGCCGTTACTGTCGTAGACTGTAGAGAGATAACCCGAAGGTGAAACATCAAGTGATCTTATATCCGGGGCCGAAGCCAGGATACCTTTGTATATACCGAAGGCTGCACAACAACCGATTATTGCGGCTACGAAGAAGGCAACTAAGACCGTTCTTCCAAGGATAAGCGAGAAGCGGTGAGAGAGCCTTGCGCTCTTGCTCATCACATTTTTGCGCTTCTTCCCCGCATTCTTCTTATTGTAATTCATGCATAACTCCTTTATCTTAATAGTATTGTTATCCGGGGAGTGGATAACTTGAATATGTCATTGCATACATAGTTATTATACCAAATATTCCCAAAAATATAAAGTCGGTATGAAATGCGAAGGTGCTTTAATTATAGTTGCGATTATGGTATATTTAAAAAGCAGAGGAAAACTTATGGATATTAATATTATTCTGGAAAGCGGCACCGGTGAGGTCGTGGAGAAAAAGTCAAGATTCATAGCGTCGTTGGTTCCGGTTTCGATTGAGGAAGAAGCCGAGGACTATATTGCTGCGGTAAGAAAGAAGTATTATGATGCAAGGCATAATTGTTATGCCTATATAATAGGAAATAATGCCGAGAAGAAAAAGTGCTCCGACGATGGGGAACCTTCGGGAACTGCAGGACGGCCCATGCTGGAAGTATTGGAGAAGAACAATCTTACCAATGCGCTTGTGGTAGTTACAAGATATTTTGGAGGTACGCTTCTTGGAACCGGTGGATTATTAAGAGCATATCAGGGCGCTGCAATCGAGGCGGTCAATAACGCTGTAATTTCAAAGAAAGTTGCGGGAAGAGCTTTTACAGTCAGATGCCCTTATACGATGCTCGGCAAATTCGAGCGATATACAGAGAATAATAATGTGTATTTCCTTAGTAGAGAATATGGAGAGAATATCCTGCTTAAAATGCTTTGTGCTACCGAAGAATATGACAGGGTATGCGCCGATATTACCGAGATGTCGGAAGGAAAGCTTTTTCCTGATAACGTGGAATCCGTGTTCTTTGCGGAGTCCGATAACAAGATAATAATTCTCTAGACAAAATATATGCGTTTTTTCAAAAAGTGCTTGCATTGATGTACGCGTTCGTGTATAATAACATTCGTTGGCGACATATTGGCCCATAGCCAAACGGTAAGGCAGCGGACTCTGACTCCGTCATTTTCAAGGTTCGAATCCTTGTGGGCCAGCTATTTAAAGCACCGCATATTGTATGTGGTGCTTTTTCTATCCTTCGGGATGTTTCTTTAAGAAAGAATGAGGTAATGTATGCTTAGGTTAGGTGAAGAGCAGACACTTAAAGTAGTAAGACGTGTTGATTTCGGTGCGTATCTTGCGGAAGGTAACGGAAAGGATGAGGAGAGGGTTCTTCTTCCTTTTAAACAGGTACCTGAGAATGCCAAAGTTGGTGACGAGATCAAAGTCTTCTTATATAAGGATTCGGAAGACAGACTTATCGCGACGAGCGCAACTCCATATCTTAAGTTTAATGAGGTTAAGCTACTTAAGGTATCGTCCGTTAATAAGATAGGAGCCTTTCTTGATTGGGGATTGCCGAAGGATCTGTTTCTTCCTTATAAGGAACAGACAATGAAGCTTGAGGCGGGTGATGAAGTACTTGTCAGATTATACATTGACAAAAGTTCAAGACTCTGCGCATCGATGCGTGGCATATATCACTATCTTAAGACCAATTCTCCATATAGAATCGGCGATGAGGTTGAAGGACGTGTATATGAGTTTTCCAAGAACTTCGGAGCCTTTATTGCGGTGGATGATTGCTATTCCGCGTTGATTCCGGCACATGAGGATCACAGTACCCTGCATATCGGCGAGATAATCAAGGCTAAGGTTACGGAAGTTAAGGAAGATGGTAAGCTTACGATTACCATGCGCGAGAAAGCCTACCTTCAGATAGAGAAGGATGCGGAGAAAGTTCTTGCCGTAATAGATGAATTTGCGGGAGTTCTTCCTTTTAATGACAAAGCGCCTTCAGAAGTTATAATGCGTGAAGTCGGATTAAGCAAGGCGGCATTTAAGCGCGCTGTGGGACACTTATATAAGGAAAGAATCGTCGAGATTACCGAAAGGTCCATAAGAAGAGTGAAATAGGCTTGGCCTTTTTACAAAATAAAGTAATACTAAGGAGTGTAACATTATGAAGAAAGTTATCAGTACAGATAAGGCACCGGCAGCAATCGGACCTTATTCACAGGCAATTGAAGTTAACGGGATGATCTATACATCGGGAGTTATTGCGATTGATCCTGCAACAGGCAATATCCCTTCCGACATTATCGGACAGGCTACACAGGCATTTACCAATCTTAAGAATCTTCTTGAGTCGGCAGGCAGCAACCTTGATAATGTAATCAAGACTACCGTGTTTATTAAGGATATGAATGATTTCGCCAAGATTAACGAAGAGTACGCAAAGTTCTTTACAAAGGACTTTCCTGCAAGAAGCTGTGTTGAAGTAGCCCGCCTTCCTAAGGACGTGCTTCTTGAGATAGAAGCAATAGCAATTAAATAATAATTTCAAATTATATATCAAATTTGACATTTTTATTAAGGGGTGCTATAATAACTTTCGTAACAGTTGTAATACATTTGTAATATCTGTTAAGGAGTTAGTTTTAAATGAATAAGTTAGTAGCGAAGCTTACAGCTTTGGGACTTGCTACGACGATAGCGGTCAGCGCTTTTCCAATAGGCGCAAGCGCAGCGACGGCAGGAGTATATAAGGCTCTTCCGCTTGGGACCGGAGTGGCAGGTACAAGTTCAATATATGCAGGAGTTACCAATGCATTTGGTAAGATACTTTACGCAGCAGCTGAGGCCAATATTGATACTGCGACAGTTGTAGCATCTTCGGAGGAGCTTGTATTATCTACCGAGGATGAGTTTGTCAAGAATATAGAGAAAGAAGATATCAGCAATCTCGCGGTTGCAGCAGTGCAGACTGCAGTTAACGTAAGAGCATCGGCTTCGAAAGATGCAGATGTTGTCGGCAAGTTATATAATAAGAACGTTGCGACAATCCTTACTTCGGAAGATGGCTGGTACAAGATAGAATCCGGTAATGTTAGGGGTTATGTCAAGGCAGAATACCTTCTTGTCGGTAACGAATTAGCACTAGAGGCAGCAACAATTACATATGCCAAGGTTGAAGCCGAGGCATTACGCATCAGAAAGCAGCCTTCGACAGATTCCAAGATAGTAGGACGTGTTCCGAAGGGTGAAGATGTCGTGGTTCTTGACGAGAAAGACGGATTCGTTAAGGTTTCTATAGAAGAAGGCGACGGATGGGTATCAAAGGAATATGTTACTATCCGTACGGAATATACCTTCGGTGAGACGATTGCAGAAGAGCAGGCCCGTCTTAAGAAGGAAGCCGAAGCCCGTGAAGCAGCAAGAAAGGCTGCAAAGAAGAAGTCGGGTGGCGGCGGAAGCGGAAGCTATGTAGTACCTGATGGTGGCGATGGATCCGCAGTTGCAACTTTTGCATTACAGTTTGTAGGTAATCCTTATGTATACGGTGGAAGTTCACTTACCAACGGAACGGATTGCTCCGGATTCGTAATGAGCGTATATGCAGCATTCGGTATTTCTTTGCCGCATTCATCCAGATCATTAAGAAGTGCCGGATATGCAGTATCGGCCAGCGAGATGCAGCCGGGTGATATCGTTTGTTACTCGGGACATGTAGCTATCTATATCGGTAATGGTCAGATAGTACATGCAAGTAATCGCCGAGATGGTATTAAGGTTTCAAATGTAGGCTACAGAAGTATTATCTGTGTAAGAAGAATATTCTAAGAATAATGAAAGGATCCGCAAGCCGGGTCCTTTTTTTATGGAACAGGGCCTGATTATTACACGATATATGCTTTATTTGCAATGAAAATTGCAGCGAAAGTTTCGTAAAATTGTTGCTACATATATACAATTTAGCAAAATGACGAAAATGAGGATATTTCGATTAAGGTATTGCAAAACATATTTCATATTTTCGTCATATTTTCAGTTGAGAAAGTGCCGATTTTATACTTATGCACGGAGTTATCCACTTTATCCACAAAAAAGTGGATGATTTTCGGGGAATAAGAAGGGAGTTTCCGAGGGTGATTCGGAAAATGTGTTTTGTGCAGGTTGTATAAAATTTGCCGGAAATGGCAAAAAATGAGATTTTTAATTGACATTTCAATTGCACGACAAAAATAAAACGATTCACTTTAATATTCAGATAATAATAAAAATTAACAATTGATTCTACTCTTTAGTTTTGATTCGATTTCAGCTATAATATAAGATGCAGTTAGTCGTTTTATATGTAAAAGCGCAGTTCAATTTGTAGAACTTGTCCAATATGAGAAGGAGATAACATATGATTTCCAATCAGATACTTCAGAATACAATGGAAGGTCTTAAGAATATAACCAAGATGGATATTGCAGTGCTCGACACGGAAGGAAGGGTTCTTGCAACGACATTTAAGGGCGTGGAGGAAAGCTCGCCCGCAGTTGCAATTTTCGCTTCTTCGAAGACAGACAGTCAGATGATTGCAGGCTATCAATTCTTTAAGGTATATGATGAATATCAGCTTGAGTACGTTATTGTAGTCAAGGGAGAGACGGAAGAAGCATTGATGATTGGAAAGATTGCTTGCTTTGAGATTTCCAATCTTATGGTTGCTTATAAGGAGAGATTTGATAAGGACAACTTTATCAAAAACCTTCTTCTTGATAATCTGCTTCTGGTTGACATCTATAATAGAGCGAAGAAGCTTCATATCGATAACGAAGTGAAGCGTGTGGTATATCTTGTTGAGACTAAGGGTAAGGATGGCAATGAGATGGAGATTCTTCGCGGACTTTTCGGCGCAAAAAGCAAGGATTTCGTAACGGCAGTTGATGAGAAGAATGTTATAGTCGTTAAGGATGTCTCCAATAACGATTCTATCGATAATCTTAATAAGATTGCCGAAGCGATGGCTGATGCCCTCGGAAGCAATAACAATGCGCGTATAGCTTTCGGTACGGTTGTCAATGAATTAAAGGAAGTATCGAAGTCTTATAAGGAAGCAAGAATGGCACTTGATGTCGGCAAGATTTTCTTTGAAGATGAGCGTGTTGTTGCATATGCAAGTCTCGGAATAGGAAGACTTATATATCAGCTTCCGATTCCTCTCTGCAAGATGTTTATAAAGGAGATATTCGGCGGATTCTCGGCGGATGAGTTTGATGAAGAGACACTTGCAACCATTAACAAGTTCTTTGAGAACAGTCTTAACGTATCAGAGACATCAAGACAATTATATATTCACAGGAATACCCTTGTATATCGTCTTGATAAGTTACTTAAGATTACGGGACTTGATCTTAGAGTATTCGAGGATGCAATTACATTTAAGATTGCACTTATGGTCGTTAAATATATGAAATACATGGAATCATTGGAGTATTAGTTATGATTACACTTTCACACGTCAGTAAATGCTATACCGAAGGCATACCTGCACTCAATGATATTAATATTGAGATTAACGAAGGCGAGTTTGTCTTTGTGGTCGGAAGTAGCGGATCAGGCAAATCCACATTTTTGAAGCTTCTTACAAAGGAGCTTGAGCCTACGGAAGGCCAGATTGTGGTTAATGGAACCAATTTAAGGAAGATAAGAAGAATGAGAATTCCAAAATACAGAAGAAATATCGGAATGGTATATCAGGATTTCCGTCTTCTTAAGGATAGAAATGTATACGAGAACGTGGCTTTTGCTCAAAGAGTTATTGAGATGTCGCCGCGTCAGATTAAGAAAGATGTGCCGCTTATGCTGTCAATGGTCGGTCTTGCGGCAAAGTACAGATCTAATCCGAAGCAGTTATCAGGTGGTGAGCAGCAGAGAGTGGCTATAGCCCGTGCACTTATCAATAAGCCGAAGATACTGCTTGCAGACGAGCCTACAGGTAATCTCGATCCGGAGAATGCATGGGATATCATGAATCTTCTTGACAGTATCAATGCAAGAGGAACGACGATAGTTGTGGTAACCCATAATATGGAAATAGTTAAAGCAATGAAGAAAAGGGTCATTACGTTAAGTAAGGGCGTAGTGGTTAGCGATATCAAGCAGGGTGAGTGGAATGCATAAGATAAGTACGTATATATACACCTTTAAGCAGGGTATCATCAATATAGGAAAGAATAAGATGTTCTCGCTTGCATCGGTTGCAACGATGGCGGCATGTATATTCTTATTCGGTATATTCTATTCAATAGTCGGTAATTTCAAGAATATCGTTAAGGATGCCGAAGAAAAGGTTGCCATTACGGTATTTTTTGATGAAGAGCTTACGGAAGGCGATATTAAAGAAATCGGTGAGAGAATATCCAAGCGTTCCGAGGTCAAGAAAATGATATACGTGTCTCCGGAACAGGCATGGGAAGATTATAAAGAGAAGTATTTTGAGGGAAATGAAGCATTGTCCGCAGGTTTTGAAGAAGACAATCCGCTTGCAAATTCCGCCAACTATCAGATTTATCTAAACGATGTATCAAAGCAGGCCTCACTTGTTAAATACATTAATCAGCAGGATGGAGTAAGGCAGATTAATAAGTCCGATGTTGTAGCCAATACGCTTTCGGATTTCAATAAGTTACTGGGATATATTTCCGCGGCAATTATCATAGTACTTCTTCTTGTTGCGGTTTTCCTTATAAGCAATACGATTATGGTCGGTATCAATGTAAGGAAAGATGAGATAGCTATTATGAAGCTGATCGGTGCGACGGATTTCCTTGTACGAGAACCCTTTATTATAGAAGGTGTTCTTATAGGACTGGTGGGATCCCTTATTCCGATTGGAATCTTATACTTTATGTATGGCAGGATTATTTCATATATAATGGAACACTTCATATTCCTAAATAGTATTATGAAGTTCCTTCCGGCCAATCAGATATTCAAGACATTGACGCCGGTTGCGCTTATCCTTGGAGTCGGCTTGGGATTCCTCGGAAGCCGTATTACAATAAGAAAGCATTTGGATGTATAGGTTAAGAGGTAATATTATGAGTGAAGAAAAGTTCGAAAATGAAGAGACCAAGAAAGAGGAGGACAACCTCGAAGTCATCGACATAGACGATATAAGCGGTGTCGGTGAACAGATAATCGCAGCGCCTAAGAAGAATAAGGAATTTATAAAGGGCGTAGTGATGGGACTTGTCATTATGCTACTTATAGTATCATTGGCAGGATTATTGCTTATTACCACATTACGCAAAAACGGTTACATGATAAGTAACGGCGTAGTTGATAAGGAGCTTACGGCAGGCATATTGTCGGAGCATGTGGAGAATAAGATAGCAGAGATACTTACTACTCTTTCGACATATTATTATGACAATCTTGATAATGAGAAGATTGCCGAGGGAATGTACCGCGGTATGGTAGATGCACTCGGAGATAAGTATACTACTTATTATAATGAGGCAGAGTACAGGGATTTTATCTTGAATACGACCGGAGTATACTATGGAATCGGAGCGCTTTTATCCCAGGATAAGACAACTCTGGTTATCACGATTGATAAAGTGTACAAGAATTCGCCGGCAGAAGAGGCAGGACTTAAAGACGGAGATATTATTCTTTCTGCTAATGGAGTAAGCGCTGAGGGTATGGATGTAAGTGAATTTGTTAATTACATTCGCGGTGAAGAAGGAACCAAAGTGGATATCGTTGTTAAGAGAGGCGACGAGGAGCTTCCATTTACCTGTACCCGTCGTAAGGTTGATGTGCCGACGATTGAGTATACGATGTTTGATAATAAGATAGGATATATTCAGATATCTCAGTTTGAAGAAGTAACTGCACCGCAGTTTAACGAAGCGTTAAAAGACTTAAAGAAGCAGGGAATGAAAGGACTTATCGTTGATCTTCGCGGCAATCCCGGCGGATTACTTACATCCGTGTCCGAGATTCTTGATGAGATACTTCCTGAAGGAATGCTTGTATATACAGAGAATAAGTTCGGCAAGAAGGAAGAATATACTTCCGCTAAGGGTGAACTCGGTTTGCCGCTTTGCGTACTTATTAACGAGTCCTCCGCATCAGCTTCGGAGATTTTTGCCGGAGCTATTAAGGATTACGAATACGGTACACTTATCGGAACCAATACTTTCGGTAAGGGAATCGTTCAGGTTATAGTTCCTTTACGTGACGGAAGTGCGGTTAAGGTTACGACATCGAGATATTACACGCCAAAGGGTAATTATATTCATGGTGTAGGAATTGCGCCGGATATTGAACTTCCGTATGAATTCCTTGGCGGAGAGAATGATAAGTATGATTATAAGTATGATAATCAGATTAATAAAGCAATCGAAGTATTGCAGGATAAGATGAAATAGGTTAGGGAATAAGCAATAAGAAAGTTGGTGATTTAGTGGTAGAACTTGATCAGATTAAGACAAAATTACTTCCTTACGAGAAGCCACTCAAAGAATTGAGGGATTCACTTTGACCTTGAAGGTAAGAGTCAAAGAGTGTTGGAATTGGAGAAGACAATGGAAGAGCCGGGTTTCTGGGATGACGTTGATAAGGCGCAGAAGATGACCAAGGAATTGTCGGAGCTTAAGGATGATATTGCGGAATATAACAAGATAGAGACAGCCTTTGAGGATATCAAGGTATTACTTGATATGGGATATGAAGATGAAGATGAGTCCATGATTCCGGAGATTCAGGAAGAAATGGATAATTTTGAGGCAGCATTTGACAATCTCTACATGAGGACGCTTCTATCGGGTGAGTTTGACAAGGATAATGCAATTGTTAAGCTCAATGCGGGTGCCGGAGGTACGGAGTCCTGTGATTTTAACGAGATGTTATACAGAATGTATACGCGTTGGGCAGAACGTCACGGCTTTTCGATTGAGGTGCTTGATTATCTTGATGGAGACGAAGCAGGTATCAAGTCAATAACATTTGAAGTAAACGGAATCAATGCATACGGATATCTTAAGTCAGAACGCGGTGTCCACAGACTGGTGCGTATATCGCCTTTTAATGCGGCTGGTAAGCGGCAGACTTCATTCGTATCATGCGATGTAATGCCTGATATAGAA
>JAILJL010000164.1 GCA_024694785.1 Lachnospiraceae bacterium | reverse complement strand
TGCGAATACCTGTGGAATATATGGTCCGTGCATTAACGGATATGCAAAAGAGTGGGAAGATACGGAGAAGGACGTTTTCGCGATACTTGAAGGAACCAAAAAGTTTTTTACGGGCTACGACAGCTTTGAACGGGAGGAGCCTTCCGATGGCCCGAAAGAGTATAATTATGACGTCCTTTACAGATATAACCTTAATACGAAGAAGATTCTTTCGAATTATGATTGTGCGGAAGGCGTTGCAGTAAAGTCCGATGAGAATAAAAGCTTTAAAATGGGTGGAATTTTGCTTGGAGGGTGTCTTGATGTTCTTGCCAATATGGTGGGAACGAGGCTTGATCGCGTGAAAGAGTTTAAGGAGACTCACAAAGATATAATATGGGTACTTGAGGCTTGCGATTTCAATGTAATGAGCTATAGAAGAGCTCTCTGGCATCTTAGAGAAGCCGGATGGTTCGACGGTGCAAAAGGATTCATAATCGGCCGACCGTTATCCTGTCATGGCGAGGAGTTTACGGGAGTGAATGAGTACAATGCGGTAACGGACGTGTTGGAGATGTTTAAGGTTCCGATTATAATGGATGCTGATATAGGGCATATCGATCCGATGCTTCCGGTGATTATGGGGGCTGATGCGGAGATAATGATTAAAGGAAATGATTTGAGAATAGAGTATCAATAGTGTATAATTATTATATGTCAGGCATAGACGGAGGGAATGAAAATGGGATTAAACTTTAGAAAGACGATTACAAAAGGCGGGGCCAGAGTTAATTTAAGCAAGTCCGGAGCAGGCGTAAGTTACGGAACAAAGGGTGCAAGAATTACTCGAACCGCAAAAGGCAAGACAAGAGCGACAGTTTCCATTCCGGGCACGGGATTATCATATTCTGCGGAAGCCGGCGGTGGAAAAGGAAAGTCCAAGACCTGGATTATAGTATTTATTATTGCCGGTGTAATTATTCTTTATTCGGTATTGAATAAGATTGGCGTCATAAGCGGACCGAGCATATCGGATATATTGAATTTGTTGTAATAAAAGACGTTTTTTGCTTTTTTGTGCAAAAAAGTCAAAAAGATATTAAAGTAATCCATAAAAGACCTTAAAAAGACATATTTTTTGTCTATACTTGAGCTAAGAAGTAATCTTAGGCTCCGGGAGTGTTACTTCCGGAGCTTTTTTAGTACTTTCTTACTTGTGATGGAGGGCATAAATATGGAAACCGTTAAGATCATCGAGATTAAGCAGAGTGTATATGAAAGCAATGACAAAGAGGCGGAGAAACTTCGCAATGAACTTAAAGAGCGCGGAATTTTCTTGCTCAACCTTATGTCATCGCCCGGAAGCGGTAAGACAACGACGCTTACACAGGTTATTACAAAGATGAAAGATAAGTACAGAATCGGAGTAATGGAAGCAGACATCGATTCGGATGTGGACGCAAGGACAATTGCAACACTTGGCGTGGAGTCGATTCAGCTTCATACGGGCGGCATGTGCCATCTTGATGCAGATATGACGAGACAGGGATTGCAGGAACTTACGGACAAGTCAATCGAATTTGCAATTCTTGAGAATGTAGGTAACCTTGTATGTCCGGCGGAATTCGATACCGGATCATCGATGAATGCGATGATTCTTTCCGTACCTGAAGGTGATGACAAGCCGCTTAAATATCCGTTAATGTTCTCCATATGCGATCTTATTATAATCAACAAAATAGATGTTATGCCGTATTTTGATTTTGACATGGACAAATGCATAGAGAATGTAAGGATGCGAAATAAGAATGCCAAGATTATCCCGATAAGTGCCAAGACAGGAGAGGGTATAGATGAACTTACCCGTTACTTATCGGAAAAAATAGATAATTGGAGAGAATAGGAGGATATTATGGCAGGAACTAACCCTAATTACCCATTAAGACCGGATTATGCAGACGTGAGCGGACCTATGAAGGAGAATATTGCGAAGCTTGGAGCCTTGATAACGGACAGAATTCCGATTAAGCTTAAGCTTCATAAGGTGACGAAGGACGATCCTGAATACTGGGCAGTCAAAATTCTCTGCTATGATGACGACTCGATAGCGAAGTTTGTAATTGACAACTTTAAGAAGATAAGAGAACCGAAGACTTTTGAAGATCTTAAGAAAAGTTCCGGATTGCCGGATGATAAGTTAAATGAGATTCTTGATAAAATCTCTTATACGGGGCTTGTTGAATATAACTGGGAGAACGAAAAGCACGAGAAACAGTGGGTGCTTCCTATGTTCGTTCCGGGTTCGGGCGAATTCTCAAATATGAACCTTAAACTCATTGACGAGCATCCGGAAATGGGTATGTTCTTTGAGCATATGACACGCCTCCCTCTTGAGAAGGTAACCCCTATGGTTCCACCGGGAGGAGCAGGTATCGGTATGCATGTCATACCTGTACAGAAGGAAGTTGATATGTGTAATGAAGCCATTTCCATAGAGAAAATCTCGCATTGGCTTGACAAGTATGACGGCAAGTATGCCGCATCTCCTTGTTCATGTCGTCGCTCGCGTATGACATATGATGAGGGTTGCGCGGATGATTTCCATGATTGGTGTATTGCAGTAGGCGACATGGCTGATTACGTTGTCGAGACGCAAAAAGGCGGAAGATACATTACCAGGGAAGAAGCCCTTGAGATATTCAAGAAAGGCGAAGAGAACGGTTTCGTTCATCAGATTACGAATATCGATGGTGAAGATAAGATATTCGCCATTTGTAACTGCAATGTCAATGTATGTTATGCGTTAAGAACATCGCAGTTATTCAATACACCTAATATGTCGGCATCGGCATACAGAGCGCATGTAGAGAAGGAAAAGTGCGTTGCCTGTGGTCGTTGCGTGGAAGTTTGTCCTGCAGGTGCGCTGTCTCTCGGACAGAAGTTATGTAAAAAAGATGGTACAGAAGTCAAGTATCCTAAGCACTTGTTACCGTCCGACAAGCCTTGGAGCGAAAAGGATTGGGACTGGGATTACAGAGACAATAACAGAATCGAGACCCATGAGTCCGGTACTGCACCTTGTAAGACAGCCTGCCCGGCGCATATAGCGGTTCAGGGATATTTAAAGCTTGCTTCGCAGGGTAAGTACACGGAAGCTCTTGCTTTAATCAAGAAGAATAACCCTCTTCCGGCAGTATGCGGTCATATTTGCAATAGAAGATGTGAGGACGCCTGCACAAGAGGAACAATCGATCAGGCAATAGCTATAGATGAGGTTAAGAAGTTTATAGCGATGAAAGATATGGATGAAGCAACGAGATACATTCCTAAGAAGGTAATTCCGAGAGTTAAGGGCGAATTCGAGGAGAAGGTTGCGATAATCGGTGCAGGTCCTGCAGGTCTTTCATGTGCATATTACCTCGCGGAAAAAGGCTATAGACCTACAATTTTTGAGAAAAACGCCAAGCCGGGCGGTATGCTTAGATATGGTATCCCGTCATATAAGCTCGAGAAGGAAGTAATCGATGCCGAGATTGGAATTATGAAGATTATGGGTGTCGAGATTAAGTGCGGTGTTGAAGTAGGCAAGGATGTAACGATAGAGTCATTAAGAAAAGAAGGATATAAGGCATTCTATATCGCAATCGGCTGCCAGGGTGGAAGAAAGATTAATGTTCCGGGCGAAGACGGCAAGGGTGTCGTAACTGCAGTTGATTACTTAAGACAGATTAACGGCGAAGAAAAGTATGACATTGAAGGTGATGTTGTAGTTATTGGTGGCGGTAACGTAGCTATCGATTGTTCGAGAGATTCCGTTCGTGTCGGAGCACCGAAGGTTACCCAGGTATCGCTTGAGACAAGAGATATAATGCCTGCAAGTGTTGAGGAGATCGAAGAAGCAGAGCATGACGGTGTTAACTTCTCTGGCGGATGGGGCCCTAAGGAAATTCATCTTGATGAGTCGGGCAAGGTTAAGGCTATAACATTTAAGAAATGTACCCGAGTTAAAGATGATGAGGGAAGATTCAATCCTCAGTACGATGAGAACGATACGATGACTATTGATTGTAAGCATATCGTACTCGCAGTCGGTCAGTCAATCGTATGGGGTGAGCTTTTAGCAGGAACTAAGGTTGAACTGGGACGCGGTAACGGTGCGGTTGCGGATGCCAAGACTTATCAGACAGCAGAACCTGATATCTTCGTCGGCGGTGACGTATACACGGGACCTAAGTTTGCAATTGATGCAATAGCGGCAGGTAAGGAAGCAGCAACATCGATTCACAGATTCGTACAGCCTCATGCATCTCTTACGATAGGACGTAATCAGAATTATTACGTAGAGCTTAATAAGGATGATATTCTTGTTGAAAGCTATGATAATTCATCGCGTCAGATACCGGGACGTAAGGGCGAATATGATAAGAGGTCCTTTAGAGATAACAAGCTTACGCTTACCGAAGAGCAGGTTAAAAAAGAGACCGCCCGCTGCTTAAGTTGCGGCGCTACAATAGTTGATCAAAATCAGTGTGTGGGATGCGGACTTTGTACGACTCGCTGTGAATTCGATGCGATTCACTTAAGACGTGATTATCCGGAGGCATCGGTAATGCGTAAGAGCGAAGACAAGCTTAAATACATTCTTCCGAATGGATTAAAGCAGGCCATTAAAGTAAGGATCAATCCGAAAAAAACGGAAGACTGGGAATAAATGGAGTGAAGTATGCACGAACTTGGTGTGGTTTTTCATATAATTGATGATGTGACGAAAGTCGGCGAAGAGAACAGCCTTACGGATATTCAGTCCGTAACTTTGCAATTGGGAACGGTATCTACCGTTATTCCCAGCTATCTTAAAGATTGTTGGGAATGGGCAGTTAAAAAGACCGAGCTCCTTAAGAATGCGGAACTTATAATTGAACCGATTGAGGCAATAACTTTTTGTGAGGACTGCAAGAGTGAGTACGATACGATTAAATATGGCAGGACATGTCCTAATTGCGGCAGCGGTCATACGTACCTTGTGCAGGGAAATGAATTTATGATTAAAGAAATTGCAGGTTCGTAATCTGTAAAAACCGGTTACCGGTATTATGTAATAAGGCTTGTAATAAATCAAAACAATTTAAAGGGAGGTAATCCTATGATATTCCAACTTTACGGAGATCAGGCCATGATGCAGCTTCTTGGTTTTGTTCTCGTATTTACCGGACTTATTCTTATGAATGAGATCGGAAGAAGAACCAAGCTTGGCGGTATATGCGTATTTGTTGCACTTCCGCTTGCACTTACGGCCTACTTTATTGCAGTAGCGCTTGGAGCAAAAGCAGGCGCAGAGTGGGCACTTAATAATCAGACATATCTTTATATGAATGGCTGGTTCCATTATGCTAAGTTATATGCAGCCGATATCGGTTGTGTCGGTTTCATTATGATCAAGTATAAGTGGGGTATTGGTGCTAAGGAATGGTTCAAACCATGGCCGTTTGTAATCGTAGCAATCAATATTCTTATTGCTGTCGGCTCAGATATCGAATCTGCAGTTAATGGTTTTGCTGCAGGCGGTATGGCAGGTGGCTGGTGGTTCTCATCAGAGAATGTATGGTTATATGGCGGATGGTGGAATGTTGTTAACGCGCTTGCAGGTGTTATCAATATCTTATGTATGACAGGATGGTGGGGAATATACTCCTCAAAGAAGCATGATGATATGCTTTGGCCTGACATGACAATCTGGTTCATTATTGCTTACGATGTATGGAACTTTGAATATACATATTGTAATCTTCCTACACATACATGGTATTGCGGTTTCGCACTTTTACTCGCACCTACATTTGCAAATGCATTCTGGAACAAGGGCGGATGGATTCAGAATCGTGCCAATACACTTGCTATCTGGTGTATGTTCGCACAGGTATTCCCGCTCTTCCAGCTTAAGGAGCCATTCTCCGTATTACCGTCACTTTACAAGGGAGCAGTTGAAAACGGAATAAATGCACTTGATATGACCAAGATCGGTTCAGTGGCAGAGCTCGAGGCAGCAGGTATTACAGCCAACCCTACAGCACAGGGAGTGGTTGCGTTACTGGCATTGGCAGCTAACGTAATCTGTATGGCAGTAATTCTTAAGAGATCTTTTGCGATGAAGAAGAATCCTTATAAGAATGAAATCTTCGTAGGCACAAGAGATTTTGAAGAAGCAATGGCAAGAAGAGAGTAATAAGTTATTGTTAATCAATAAAAAGTGGGAATGGCTCATTAAGTCATTCCCATTTTAATTATTGTTATATAGATAACCTACGCATCTAATCCCATAACTTCTTTTCTGTATCTTGCAATACCGATTTTAAGAAGTTCCATTGCTCGTGCCAGATCCTCTTTCTTAAGGACATATGCGATACGAATCTCGTTTACTCCTTTTCCGCCGGTATAGAAACCGCTTCCCGGAGCGAATACGACAGTTTCATGATTGTCGTCGAACTCTTCAAGAAGCCATCTGTTAAAGTTATCCGCATTGTCTACAGGAAGAGCGGCCATCATATAGAAGGCTCCCTGCGGCTTCTCGCAGATTACACCCGGAATCTCCATAAGCTTCTCGTAGCAGGTGTCTCGACGAATCTTGTATTCTTCACGTACCTCCTTGAAATACTCATCATCGCAGCTATACAAAGCGGCAGCGGCCAACTGATCTACGGTTGCAACCGAGAGTCTGGCCTGTGCAAGCTTAAGAGCATGACTCATTAATTCTTTATTCTTGGATATAAGTGCACCTACACGAGCACCGCATGCAGAGAATCTCTTGGATACAGAATCTATAATAACAACATTCTGTTCTATCTCTTTAAATTGTCCCATTGAAGCTAACGGTTCGCCGCCATATACGAATTCGCGGTATACTTCATCGCCAATGATGTAAAGATCATGAGCCTTGGCAATATCTGCAATTACCTGCATTTCATCCTTGGTAAGGACTACACCGGTAGGATTGCCCGGATTTGTTACCATTATAGCTCTTGTGTTCTCATTGATGAGCGGCTCGATTTTTTCTTTAACGGCGTAACGATATCCTTCTTCCGGAGAAGTTGAGATCGGTTTTATTCTGCCGCCTGCGGTACGAATCATAGTATTGTAATTAGGATAGAATGGTTCCGGGATAAGGACTTCGCTTCCCTCATCCAGGATACAGGTGAACAGCATGCTCAAAGCTTCGCTTCCGCCGGTAGTGATTATAACATCGTCACTTGTAATATCTACACCTATATTATTGTAATAATCGACAATAACGTTAATTGTCTTGGGAATACCCGGAGATGGAGCATATTCAAGAACCGGATTCTCGAAGTTCCTAATCGTTTCATGGAACTTGACCGGTGTCTTGATATCCGGTTGACCCAAGTTTAAACAGTAGATTTTTTTGCCCATCTCTCTGGCCTTTAATACGGAAGGATAGAACTTTCGCATAGGTGAGAGTGAACACTCTTGAATCTTCTTAGAGATTTTCATTCTTTTAGCCTCCTGATGTTTAAGTAGAATGATTAAGCGCTTTGGGTATAGGCCAACGCTTTTTGCCCTGATAATTATAGTATTATATATTTATTTAGATTTCAATCATATATTGTTAAAAAAATCGTTACTTATTTATCATTCAACCTCCGGGAAATC
>JAILJL010000139.1 GCA_024694785.1 Lachnospiraceae bacterium | reverse complement strand
AACAAGGACAAGGATTTCAAGTGGATGCAGGAGCATGTAATCGGTGATGTTAAGTTAACAGACATTTCCGATACAGTAGGACAGATTGCAATTCAGGGTCCTAACTCCAAGGCAGTAGTTCTTAAGCTTACAGGCGAAGAGAATCTTCCTAAGAAGTATTATACAGCAACAATCAATGTTCCTTTTGCAGGCAAGGAAGTTATTCTTTCAAGAACCGGTTACACAGGTGAATTCGGTTATGAAGTATATTGCCATGTAGAAGATACACCGGCTATCTGGGATGCGCTCCTTGAGGCAGGTAAAGAGTACGGACTTATTCCATGCGGACTTGGCGCAAGAGATACATTAAGACTTGAAGCAGGTATGCCGCTTTATGGTCATGAGATGACAGATGATATCAGTCCTCTCGAAGCTGACCTTGATATCTTCGTTAAGATGGATAAGGCAGAGTTCGTTGGTAAGGAAGCAATCGAGAAGATGCCTCTTACAAGAAAGAGAGTAGGACTTAAGGTTACAGGCCGCGGAATCATCCGTGAGCATATGGACCTTTATGTAGGCGATAAGAAGGTTGGTATATCCACATCCGGAACACAGCTTCCGTTCCTTGAGGGTGCTTATGCAATGGCACTTGTAGATCTTGAGTATAAGGAGATCGGAACTAAGATTGAGGCTGATGTACGTGGAAGAAGAGTAGAGGCAGAAGTTTGCGAGCTTCCTTTCTACAAGAGACCTAAGAAAGCTTAATTATAAAAGCGCAGATAATTAAACAACAATAATTTTCATATATGTAAAGGAGATAAGTATTATGAATACACCAGCAGAATTAAAGTACACAAAGACACATGAGTGGGTTAAGATGGAAGGCGATATCGCAGTTATCGGTTTAACAGATTTCGCACAGGACGCTCTTGGCGATCTCGTTTTCGTTAATCTTCCTGAAGAAGGTGACGCAGTAACAGCAGGCGATGTTTTCGCTGATGTTGAGTCAGTTAAGGCTGTATCTGATGTTAACTGCCCTGTAACAGGTGAAGTATGCGCAATTAACGAAGAGTTACTTGATGAGCCTGCAAAGATCAACGAGGCTCCGTATGATGCTTGGTTCATCAAGGTTAAGAATGTTGGCGATACAGAAGAGTTATTGACAGCAGAAGAGTATGAAGAGTTCTGCAAGACAGAAGCATAATTAACGAATAAGCATTTTATAGAAACGAGGGACTATCAATGGGTAGATATGTACCTAATACAAAAGAAGAACAGTTAAAGATGCTTAACGAGATCGGATATAAGGATTTTGATGATTTATTCTCGGTAATTCCGGAATCCGTTCGTCTTAAGGATCTTAAGCTTGAAGAAGGTAAGTCTGAGCTTGAGACAGCAACAATCATAAGCAATATGGCTGCCAAGAATAAGCAGTACAAGGCTATATATAGAGGTGCAGGTGCTTACGATCACTATATTCCTTCGATCGTTAAGCAGATTACTTCAAAGGAAGAATTTGTAACTGCATATACACCTTATCAGGCTGAGATAAGCCAGGGTATTTTACAGTCTATATTTGAGTATCAGACAGCAATCTGTCAGCTTACAGGAATGGATGTATCCAATGCCTGCGTATATGACGGCGGCACAGCAGCTGCTGAAGCATGCGCTATGTGTAAGGACAGAAAACACTCCGTTATGTATATTTCGGAGTCTACCGATCCTAAGGTAGTGTCCGTAATCAAGACATACTGCTTCGGAAGCAATACCGAAGTTAAGATGGTACCTGTTAAGGATGGTGTGACCGATCTTGATAAGGCTAAGGAAATGATGACGGAAGGTGCTGCATGCCTTTATATTCAGCAGCCTAACTTCTTCGGTCAGATCGAAGATTCACATAAGGCAGCTGACATTGCTCATGGCATCGGCGCTAAGTTAATAATGGGTTGCAACCCTATGTCACTTGCAATCATGGAGACACCTCGTGAGGCAGGCGCAGACATCGCAGTAGGCGAAGGTCAGCCACTCGGACTCCCGATTGCATTCGGCGGTCCTTATGTAGGATTCATGGCTTGCGTATCCGATATGATGCGTAAGATTCCGGGAAGAATCGTAGGACAGACAGAAGACCATGACGGTAATCGCGCTTTTGTGCTTACATTGCAGGCACGTGAGCAGCATATCCGTCGTGAGAAGGCTTCTTCCAACATCTGTTCCAACGAAGCACTCTGTGCGATGACTGTTTCCGTGTATCTTGCAGCTGTAGGTAAGGCAGGCCTTACAGAAGCAGCAAAGCAGTGCGTAAGTAAGTCACATTACCTTTTAAGCGAACTTGAGAAGGTTGGCTTAAAGAGAACATATAACGGCGAATTCTTCCATGAGTTCGTTACAACAGCTTCGGTACCTGCAGACAAGATTCTTGCAGCTCTTGAAGCTAAGAATATACTCGGTGGCTATAAGCTTTCCGACAATGAGATTCTTTGGTGCGTAACCGAGAAGAATACCAAGGCTTCCATGGATGAAGTGGTAGCTATCGTAAAGGAGGTGTGCGCATAATGGAACTTATATTTGAAATCGGCGAAGAAGGAAGACAGCTTGATATCTTCCCTAAATGCGATGTTCCGGAGGTTAAGCTTAATGCTAATCCGAGAAAGCAGGAATTACACCTTCCGCACGTATCCGAGCAGGAACTAAGCCGTCACTATACCAAGCTTGCTAAGCGTACACATGGTGTTAATGATGGATTCTATCCATTAGGATCATGTACAATGAAGTACAATCCTAAGATTGACGAAGAGATGGCAGCACTTCCGGGATTTACGGGTGTTCACCCGCTTGCTCCGGTTGAGTCCGTTCAGGGATGCCTTGAAGTAATGGATACATTGCAGAAAGACCTTGCAGAGATTGCAGGTATGGATGCGGTAACATTACAGCCTGCTGCAGGTGCTCATGGCGAGTTTACCGGTCTTCTTCTTATCAAGGCTTATCATGAAAGCCGCAATGATATGAAGAGAAATAAGATTATCGTTCCTGACAGTGCACACGGAACCAATCCGGCTTCCGCTGTTATGGCAGGATTTGAAGTAATCAACATTCCTTCCGATGACAAGGGCTGCGTAGACCTTGATGGTTTGAGAGCAGCTGTCGGAGAGGATACTGCAGGTCTTATGCTTACCAACCCTAATACAGTAGGTGTATTCGATAAGAACATCCTTGAGATTACCAAGATTGTTCATGAGGCAGGTGGCCTTTGCTATTATGATGGTGCCAACCTTAACGCAGTTATGGGACAGTGCCGTCCGGGTGATATGGGATTCGATGTACTTCATATCAACCTTCACAAGACTTTTGCAACACCTCACGGTGGCGGTGGTCCGGGATCGGGTCCTGTAGGATGCAAGGAATTCCTTAAAAAGTTCTTACCTGGATTTACTGCAGTTAAGAATGGTGACTGCTATGATAAGAGTTATGCAACCGATACGATCGGTGACCTACGTACAATGGGAGGCAACTTCCTTGTAATGGTCAAGGCACTTACATATATTACAACACTTGGTAAGGAAGGTATTAAGGAAGCATCAAGCAATGCCGTTCTTAATGCTAACTATATGAGAGTTAAGCTTTCAAAGACATACCATATGGCATACCCTGTAACATGTATGCATGAGTTTGTTATGACTCTTGAAGAAGAGCATAAGCAGATTAACATTGCAGCTATGGATATTGCCAAGGCAATGCTCGATTATGGTATTCATCCGCCTACAATGTACTTCCCGTTAATCGTTCATGAGGCACTTATGATTGAGCCTACAGAGACAGAGACGAAGGAAGAGATGGACCACGTAATCAGCGTATTAAAGGAGATCCACGACAAGGCAGTATCGGATCCTGATTATATCAGAAATTCGCCTCATACAACGGTTATTTCAAGACCTGATGAGGTTAAGGCTGCAAGAACTCCGGTAGTCGCTTACGAGTTTTAGGAGAAAGTAAATATGATAAGCAGTTTGAAAGTATATGTATCGGATATGCAGGATCCTTATTATAATCTTGCGACCGAGGAGTTTCTGACGTTTTCAGTGGGGGCTGACGTTTGCATCTTATATTTGTGGCAAAATAGAAACACCGTAGTTATAGGGAAAAACCAAAATGCTTATCGTGAATGTAATGTTTCAAAACTTGAGGAAGACGGCGGGCATATTGCCCGCCGTCTTTCAGGTGGCGGGGCTGTATATCACGATGACGGAAATCTTAATTTTACTTTCTGTGTAAGAAAGAATAATTATAATCTTGAAAAACAGCTTGGTGTAATAGTTGAAGCCGTTAATTCTTTCGGGGTTAAGGCAATGCTGACCGGAAGAAATGATATAACGGTAGATAACAGGAAATTCTCGGGTAATGCATATTATGAATCGGGCAATTATGCATATCATCATGGATGCATACTTGTTAACGGGAATAAGGAGAAATTGTCCGACTATCTTAATGTGTCGGAAGAAAAGCTTAAGTCAAAGGGCGTGTCGAGCGTTAAATCGCGTGTAATGAATCTTGCGGAGGCTAGCGATAAGATTACGGTGGATTCATTGAAAACTGCCATGGAGGGAGCTTTTAGATGCGTATACGGACATGACTTCGATATGATTGTTCTTTCAGAAGAGGACAGAGCAAAGATTGAAGAGTTAAGAACAAAGTACGCAAGCGAGGAGTGGCTTTACGGACAGAAGATTCCTTTCACACATAAGGTAGAGCACAGGTTCGAATTCGGCGAAGTTCAGCTTTTACTTGATGTTAATGCGGGAATCATTAATCACGTCAAAGCGCATACGGATTCAATGAATGTAGCCCTTGCGGAGAAGATAGAGGAAGCACTTCCGGGAATTCCGTACAGAAAAGAAGCACTTACACTAAAGGCAGAAGCCGTAACAGGCGAAGTACGTGATATTTTGTTATATCTTTGTGAAATAATATAGAACCAGTAGAAAGAAACTTAATAATTTGGTAACATCTTCTATACGGAACCCAAAATCCGGAGGGCGATATTATGCTACAGGCAATAATTGACTGCTTGGCTGAGGGCGTATGCATAATTGATCTTGCGACTTATAAGATTGAGTATATCAATAATGCCGCGCGAGAGATTATAGGTATTGGTAAAGATGATCGAGTAGGCTATTGTTTCGATTATTTCGGGAATGGCGATGCGCCATGTTCTGGTTGCAATTCGCAGGTGCTCAACCGATTAAAGGGATTTAAAGCAGAAGAATACTATAATTCCAGGGACGGAAAGATTTACAAGCTTAATACGGAATTAATACAGCAGGGTGATAAAAAGTATCGTGCTGTGTTTTTCGTTGAAGAAAACAGTATAAAGTCGGAAGGATTTGTCAACAAGAATAAGACAATCAGAATTAGTGCGCTTGATGCAATGCAAATGCCGTATTGGGAATATGATCTGCAGACACATAGATGCACACCAAGTGCCGAGGCGCAGAGAATCTTTGGTTGGGGGCATACATATGAGATGCATCCTGAGGAGATAAGGGATGAATATTTTGTATCGCGAGCAGAGTCCGATAAGCTCAGAAATATCTACAGGCAGGTACTTGAAGGCGCGGACCATGCGGAAGATGTATGTCAGATTGATATTAACGGTAATAGAAAATGGTTCAATATAATGCTTGCGGTAGCAAAGGATGAAAATGGTAATCGTACCCATGCTGTAGGAATAGTCAAGGATATAGATCTGCAAAAGAGGCTTATAGATGCTTTCAACATGGCTATGATGCAGAATGATTTCAGGTTCATGAGCTATAGTCTGGGCAACGGTGAGTTTACTATATATGATGGCGTGACTAACAGGACTTTTGTTCCGAATATTGGAGATGAACACGTTCTTGGATTGGAAAAGTTCCATCCGGAAGATCGTGCGAAAGTAATTGATGTTATTGAAAATGCAAAGGCCGGCGTTAAAGAGCAGGAATGTATAATGAGACGCAGGCATAATGATAATGAGATTTATAAGACATTCAAGATGAGGATAACAACAGCGTTCGACAGCAGCGGTAAGCCGGACAGGCTATATATCTCGAGAAAAGATATTACCGAAGAAATTAAGAACCGTAAGTTATATGAAAGCCAGCTTAATTATCTGGAGAACTACAGAAAGAAATCGCTTTGCTATGCGCAGGTGGACCTTGATAAGAATAAAGTCGTTGATGTAAAGTCGAGATATTCGCGATTTAGAAAGGATATCGAGGGTAATTCCCTGGAGAATTTTGCCTCAATGGTCGGAAAGTATGTCCCGGAAGATTCAAGAGATGAACTTGTGGCAACACTTGATATTGCGAGGGTATTTAAGGATTATGAAGCCGGTATTACGAAATTTGAGGTGAGCGTGCCTATTTATCTTAGTGACGACAGGTTGATCTTCGCAAATTTCGCGATGGATGTGCTTAAGAATCCTGCAACCAATGCGATGGAAGGATATATTATCGTTCACGATGATACTGAAGAATCTCTGATTCTCCAGATCGGTAAAACAATTACAGCGATGGACTATGACGCGATGGGTGTACTCGATATCAATACCGGAATGGTTAAGACCATATACAATCAGCCGGGAGGAAGCGAGACATTTATTGCGAAAGAGGAACTTGATTACAAGGATAATATCGAGCATTTCATGAAGATACTTCCTGTTAAACATAGAGAATTGATCAGAAGAAGAGTATCGATAGATAATGTAATTAAGAAAGTAAAAGAAAAGGGCAAGTATGTCGAGACCGTCACGGCAATGCCAAAGCCCGGCGTAATCAAACACATTCAGCTGTCTTATACGCAGATTAATCGATTTCCGAACAGATTCCTTATGGGAATAAAGGATGTATCGGCTATATATGATGAAGAAGTCAAGAAGAGAGAACTCCTTAAAAAAGCGCTTGCCAAGGCAAAGGCCGGCGAGAATGCCAAGATTGATTTCCTTTCAAGAATGAGCCATGATTTAAGAACTCCGCTTAACGGAATTCTGGGCATGGCGCAGATAGCACTTGATGAATCAAACGAGGCAGAGATTCAGGAATACCAGCGTAAGATAATATCTTCCGGTCAGATGCTTCTGTCACTTGTAAATGATATTCTTGATATTTCGCAGGCAGAAGAGAAGAAGTTCGTGCTTCATCCGGAACCGTATTCGATGAGTGAATTTCTTGAAAGTATCAATACGATTATCGGAGAACAGTGCAGGAGCAAGGGTGTTGAATATAGTGTCGAATTTGACTCGATTGCGGACAAGGTATTTAATATCGATCGATTAAGATTCGGTCAGATATTCCTTAATCTTTTGTCGAATTCCTGTAAGTATACGCCGGAAGGCGGCAAAGTATTATACAAAGCCGATATGGTCAGAGAATCAAACGGAATGGTAATGGTGGAATTTCATGTTATCGACAGCGGTATAGGAATGTCCAGAGAATTCCTGGAGCATGCGTTTGATGCGTTCTCGCAGGCACATACAAGCACGATTGATACAAGGCAGGGCTCCGGGCTTGGACTCTCTATAGTCAAGCAGCTTGTAGACCTTCTTAAGGGTAAGATAATGATAACTTCGGAGAAGGGACACGGAACGGACGTAAAGGTTGTTCTTGAGCTCGAAGAATGTGAGATTACCGAGAAGGAGATGGGTCCTTACAGTAAGGAAAGCAAGGGAGACCTTACCGGGAAAAAAGCGCTTGTCGTGGAAGATCAGCCGCTTAATGCCAAGATACTTGTCAAGATACTCACCCAGAAGGGAATGTATGTGGATCTTGCCGAGGATGGAAATAGGGCAGTCAATGCTTATCTTGAGTCAAAAGAAGGTAATTATGACATAGTACTTATGGATATAAGAATGCCTGTAATGGACGGAATTGAAGCGACCAAGATCATAAGATCTCATAAAGAAAGAAGCGACTGGAATCTGCCTATAATTGCGACTACGGCGAATGCCTTTGTGGAAGACAGAGAGGCATGCATTAAAGCGGGCATGAATGACCATGTTGCGAAACCGATTAACGTAAAAGAATTATATAAGATGCTGGCAGAGAATATCAATTAATTTTCACTAATCTTTCAAACACTTTTATCAAGCGGTTTGATATAATTTAAATAATTTAAAAAATTGGGGTAGTAGAGGTTTGACCGCTTATGGGAAATAACAACGTAGACGTGAAAAAAGTTAAGGATATAAATGCTTTTATTAATATCGATACTCCAAAGGAGCACCAGATAACTGAGAAGCAGTTCCTTTATCATGCTTTTACACATGACTATGCAAGTGTATTAATAATTAACACCGCAAATCATTCCGCACGAGAGCTCGTAGGAGCGCTTGGCGAGTTCTCGGATACGGGAGGAATCGATGATGTGGATTCGGTTACAGCCAAGTTCTTCTTCGCAAATGTCCATGATATTCAAGTAGAGAATCTTATTGCGAAGACGAGATTGACGTATATTCTGGACAGACTTGAGGAATCCGATACATATGTAGTTCAGTTTGAGTCAAGGAATAAAGCGGGTAAGTTAAGAACATACAAGACAGAATTTGCATACATTGACAAAGACAATCATCTTATGATTGCATCTACGACTGATGTAACGGAGATTGTTCGCCAGAATACCAATCAGCGTGAGCTTATCTCTATGGCACTTGAGAGACTTGATAAGGCTACCCGTGCCAAGGAAGCTTTTTTCGCCAATATGTCGCACGAGATAAGAACACCGCTTAATGCTATAGTCGGTATGGCTGAGATAGCAAAAGAGAATATTGATGACAAGGAGAAGGTTAAAGAGTGCTGTGATATCATGCTTGCGTCGGCAATGGAGCTTACCAATGTAGTAAGCAATATTCTCGATTCAAGTGATTTCGAGGCGGGAACCATAAGGCTCCAGGAGCGTCCGACCAATATTAAGCATCTTGTTCAGGAAGTCATAGACGAATTTAATTCGACATATAAGAAGGAAGGACAGAAGCTTATATATGAGATAGATGTTAAACATGAAGTAGCTCTTATGGATGAAGAAAGATTAAGAAGAGCGGGTCTTAATATCTTAAGTAATGCGGCAAAGTATTCACCTAGAGACGGTATGATCAAGATCAGGGTTACCGAAGAGAGTGAAGAGGGTGCTAAGAAGGGTGCGTATATATTCGAAATTATCGATGAAGGCAAGGGCATAGATAAGAAGGATCTGCAGCATGTATTTGAGCCGTTCTTCAGTGGTAAGAGCGAAACAGGCGCTTATTCTGAAGGAGCCGGTCTTGGACTTTCAGTAGTTAAGAATATCGCGGAAGCAAAGGGCGCGAAGGTTACCATCGAAAGTGAAGTTAACGAAGGAACTTTGGTTAGAGCGTATGATCCGGTTACATTTATCGATAATGCGGTTATAGTTCGCAAACGCACGGAGATTAAGCAGGTTCTTTCCGGTAAGAGGGCACTTCTTGTGGAAGATCAGACTGCCAACCGTCTTGTTGCCAACAATATGCTTAAGCGCTTCGGCGCGGAAGTGGAAATGGCAAAGAATGGCAAGGAAGCAGTAGAAATATACAATGATAATCCGGAAGGATATTTCGATCTTGTACTTATGGATATTCAGATGCCGATAATGAACGGCTATGAAGCAACCAGGCTTATAAGAGAATCAGGCAAGAAGGACGCAAAGGATATCAAGATTATAGCAATGACCGCGGATGTATTGCCGCGTGATATTGAGAACGCAAAGAATGCAGGTATGGACGAGCATATAGGAAAGCCTATTCAGCCGCAGAATGTCCAGGTAATCTTCGATAGGTTCTTTGGCAAGAAGGGAGCATAGATGAGCAGATTACTGGATAGTATGGCAGCATACGGAGCAGATACGGAAGGTGTTCTCGACAGATTCATGGACGATGAGGAATTATATGCAACATGTCTTGATGAATTTGTAGAGACGACGGATTTGGAAGGCTTACGCAACTATATAGATGCGAAGGATTATGATAATGCCTTTGAAGTTGCGCATGCTTTAAAAGGTGTATCCGGTAATCTCGGTCTTACGCCTCTTTTCAAGGTTGCCTGCGTACTGGTTGAAGCGCTGCGGGGTAAAGAATATGATAATCTTGAAGCGCAATATAAGGAAGTATATGACAAAATGCAGGAATTTCTTGCAGCATACAAAAGTGTATAAGGAGATTTCATGAAGTTAGTATCATGGAATGTGAACGGAATCCGCGCTTGCCTGGACAAGAATTTTATGAGCTTTTTTAATGAGGCAAATGCGGATATCTTTTGCATTAACGAGAGTAAAGTACAAGAAGGGCAGGTTACGTTGGACCTTCCCGGTTATCATCAATACTGGAATTACGCAGAGAAAAAGGGTTATTCGGGCGTAGCGGTATTTACGAAGAATGAACCTTTATGTGTAACATACGGAATCGGAATCGAAGAGCATGACCACGAAGGGCGGGTCATAACACTTGAATATCCGAACTTTTACTTAGTATCCGTATATGTGCCGAATTCAAGGCAGGAACTGGAACGCCTTGATTACAGAATGAAGTGGGAAGATGATTTCCTTGGCTACATAGATTCCTTAAATGCGAAGAAGCCGGTTATATATTGCGGAGATCTTAATGTGGCGCATGAGGAGATAGACCTTAAGAATCCCAAGACCAACCACAGGAATGCGGGATTCACGGATGAAGAGCGGGAGAAGTTTACTACGGTTCTTTCACATGGTTATATCGATACATTCAGGTATTTCTATCCTGACAGGAAGGATATCTACAGCTGGTGGTCATATAGATTCAAGGCACGGGAGAAAAACGCGGGATGGAGAATTGATTATTTCGTTGTGTCGGAGTGCTTGAAGGACAAATTGGTCGGTGCGGATATTAAATGTGATGTTACGGGTTCGGATCATTGCCCTGTAGAACTTACAATTAATCTTTAATTCCGGCATTAATTGATTGGTTACAAAAGTTCAAATATTATTTACCTTTTAGACAAGCTGTTGCCATAAGTAAATACTATACTGACATAGTCGCTTGAATAAAAGTGATATAACTTTTTCATAAACCTTCTTCTTAAACCGCACGCGAAAGCCTGCGGTTTTTGATGTTTACGGGGTTTTTGTAAGATTAATGAAAGGAATGTGGGGTGTCACTGCCTTGCGCGTTCCTTTTCTTTATGGTAAAATAAGGCTATATAAGTACGGATATTAAGCTCATACAATAAGATGTTTGACAATTATTGATATTAACTATAGAGGTAATAATGTTAGAATCGCTGATTCGGGATTTGCAGGATGGAAATGATATAAGGGCCACGCTTATTAAGGTACGCGACTTGCTTAAGGATGACGACGAGCTTATTGCATTTAAGAGATGCCTTAATAATAGCGAATTCAAGAGGTGCTTTATGGGATTCTTAAGCGATGATGATCCCAAGGTACGTCGAGCAACTGCCAATATATTGGCATTAATCGGTGATGAAGATGCATTAGAGCCTATTTTTGATGCTTATGATAAGGAGAAGACCTTATACATAAGAGAAGATCTGCTTGAAGCAATAGCAGCATTTAAGTATGGCAAGTTGTCCGACAGATTATCGGATAAACTTAAAGAATTACTTGCGGGCAGTTACGCCGAAGATGAAGAAGTACATGTATTAAGCGAAATTCGTAAGCTTTATGAGATGCTTCTTTCCAAGAATAAGATCAAAGCGCATGCGTTTATCGGACTTCCGGGTACGACGGAGATTCTTCTTACGACGAAACGAGGTCTTGAGGAGTATACATTACAGGGTGTTCACGGGATGCCCAAGAAGAAAGTACACGGCGGCGTAATGGTCAAGACTTCCGATTACGAGAGCATATATAAGGTCAGAACTTTTGAAGAGGCCTTTATATACTTGGGCGAAGCGGAAGGTATCGCATCGGTACACGGGATGGCGGAATTTGTTGCGAATTCCGGTGCGATCAAATTCCTTGATGATTCCCTTAAAGGTTGCAAGCCGTATTTCTATCGTGTCGATATAGACAGCAGGCTTACGGATAATGACAAAAGCAGATATATTAAGTCGTTAACCAAAGATATACAGAAGCTTACGGCGAATACATTAATCAATGTTCCGTCCAATTACGAGATAGAGTTTAACATAAGGGCAACGGGTGATAAGGTTAAGTTATATCTTAAGCTTTGCATGGTAAGCGATGACAGATTCAGGTATAGAAAAGAATATATATCGCAATCGATAAAGCCTTGTATGGCTGCGACGATTGTGAAGATGGCACGGCCATACCTTAAGAAGGATGTAAGAATCCTAGATCCTTTCTGCGGAGTAGGTACGATGCTTCTCGAGAGAAGACTTGCGGTAAGCGCGTCTTCGGCATACGGAGTTGACTTTTTCGGAGAAGCGATAGATAAGGCGAGAAGCAATTCCGAACTTATCGGACCGGATATTCATTATGTGCAGCGCAATTTTGAGGATTTTACCCATGAGTATAAGTTCGATGAGATAATAACCGATATGCCGGTTAAAAGCGATAAAATGGGTATTAATGAGATCAGGAACGTATACGGTTGCCTGTTTAAGAAGGGTACAGAGCTTTTGCGAAGCGATTCGGTAATGATTATATACGGTAACGAGCATAACGAGATTAAGAAGAACCTACGTATATATCAGGATCAATACAGATTAGAGCGCGATTTCGTTATTGATGAGAGAGCGGATTCGCATCTATATATAATTGTAAGGAAGTAACAATGATTTAATGATGAGAGTTAGTGAGAAAGCGGAACGTATTGGCAGTAAGAAGCTTGACCTTGGCACTAGTTTCATCCCCACACTTCAGAGCTTTTTGTATGAAGTCAATGGGGTATATGCGGTGACACTTGGTGTCGAGGGTAATATAATAGCGGATATTAATGCCGATGTGGAGGAGAAGGAGTTCCTTAAGCAATATCTTCCGCTTGAGCGTATGCAGGAAGTTGCAAGGGGTATTGAGAATAATTTCGTTGAGGAATTAATATCGGTTCCGACGGATTCGGAATACGTTGTAAGCGAAGCAGTTGTATTAAGACTTGACGGAATGCCCAAGGGAGTAATGATCATAACCGGAGTCATCAGTGACGCGTTGACTGATACTGAGCTCCCGGAGACCATTAAGTTAATTAATCTTGAAGAGTACGAAAGAGTTGTTGAGATGGGGGTCAAGGTTCTCTCGAAGTACTTAGAGTCAAGTGCCAGTGGGCAGAAGGCAGAGATTAAGCTTAACGAGATGCAGCAGGATTCGATGAAGCTTGAAGAGGATTATGTAAGATCTGCACTTATAACGGACATTGTGCAGATGCTCGAATCCGAGAAAGACATAGTCAAGATTGTAGAAGATGTATTCAAGATGGTATGTGAATACCTCAGGATAGATGTGGCAGACCTGTATAGAATTAATGCGGACGGCGAGACGGTGTCGATAATAAGCGAATGGGTTTGCGATGAATCGTATGCATGTATGGATAAGGAACAGGATGTGCCGATGGAGGAATATCCGTTCTTTAGGGGAGAGAACTTCATAATATCTTCCAACACGGATCTTAACAAGGAGCAGCGGGATTATCTCGACAAAGAGGGAATTAAAGCGTATATAGTATTCCCTATTGCGTTGAAGAATGAGGTAATTATGTACCTCGCATTTAAATGCATACGAGAAGGACGCATATTCCAATATGAGAGTGTAAGATTCATATCAGATGTAAGGAAGATACTTCAAAGTATTATCACAAAGAGAGTGGCGCAGAATTCGCTTACAAGTTCGCTCTCTTCACTTGAGGAAATCCTCGGAAGCATGGAATGCGCAATATACGTAGTCGATCCGATTACGCGTAATGTGCTTTTTTCCAACGAAGTATTCGACAAAGCTCTTAATGAAGAGCTTAAGAAGGTAAGACTTGCGGATTACTTCGAGCACGGAGAAATTGTTGTAGAATATGAAGTCAAAGCGCTTAACCGTTGGCTTGAGATGAGGCAGAAGACAATTGCCTGGGTCGACGGCAGAGCGGTTGAATTATATACGATATATGATATAACCAAGGATAAGATCTACGAGTACAATATTGAAATGTCGACCAATGTGGATTCATTGACCGGACTTTTTAACAGAATGCGTTGTGAGCAGGATCTTGCGGTATATATCAATCTTGCAAAAGAGAATAAGGAAAACGGCGCAGTAATATTGATGGATCTTGATGACTTTAAGCACATCAACGACGGACTGGGACATCAGTATGGCGACATTTTACTTAAGGCTATCGGCAGTAACCTAAGACATATAAGAGGTGTCGAGAATACCTGCTACAGAGTGGGCGGAGATGAATTCATC